>CAZPED010000094.1:0-9496 GCA_964585335.1 uncultured Planctomycetaceae bacterium
ACCTGGGCGTCGAAATCGACGTGGCGCAAATGCCCGTCGTGCAGAAGCGTATCGTGGCCACGTGTCACGAGCACCAGAAGCCGGTGATCATCGCCACCCAGATGCTCGACAGCATGCAGCACTCGCGCCGCCCGACACGCGCCGAGGTCACTGACGTGGCCAATGCCATTCTCGATGGCGGCGACGCCTGCATGCTCTCGGGCGAAACGGCCATCGGCCAATACCCTCGCGAAGCCGTGGCCATGATGAACAAGGTGGCCCTGGCCACCGAGGAGATGTTGCGCGACAACGTGCCTCAACCGCCGGGGGCCTTCCGCCCCGAAGGGCTGCACCCCGTCACCTCGGCCATCGTTTACGGGGCAGGGCACATTGCCGCCGAGCTCGATGCCCGGCTGATCGTCGTCGTCAGCCACTCGGGCGCCACGGCCCTGGCGCTCTCCAAGCAGCGCAACTACGTGCCCACGATCGGCCTGAGCGACTCGCCAGCCACGCTGCGGCAAATGTGCCTGTACTGGGGCGTGATTCCGCTGATGAACATTCCCACCGGTAGCGACGAGCTGATGCTCAACTCGGTTTCGCAGTGGGGCGTTGGCGAGCACCTGCTCGGCGAGGGGGATTACGTCGTGCTGATTGCCGGTTCGGGCCTGCATGCCGGATCGCACAATCAGGTGCTGGTCCACCGCGTGGTCTGAGACTCCGGGCAATCGGCTGTCGAAATTCCCAGGGAACTTTCCGCGCCCCCGGTGCGTCCAAGATCCAGCTCATCGGCTACACTTTCCACTAGGGGCAGCAGCGAGGACAAGCAATGAACAGGCGTAACGTGTTGAGGTGGTCGGTTGCCGCGGCCGCGGGGCTGTCGACGTTGATGACCTGCGGCGGCCCTCTGGTCGCCGAACAACCCGCGCCGCGAAAGGCTCCCATGCCAGACACCGAAAACCCAGATGCCGTTTCCGCTGCCTTTGCCCGCAAACTGTTCGCCAAGCTTGGCGCGCAGCCGGGTAATGTCGTGGCGTCGCCCACCAGCATCGAAGCCTGCTTGCTGCTGGCCCTGGCCGGTGCGCGGGGTCAAACCGCCACCGAGATCGCCCAGGCACTCGCCTTGGACGACGAGGACCTGCGCGAGGTTGCCACGCTACTCGAGCGCTATCGCGCCACGCCACCGGTCGCAGATAAAACCCAGCCAGAGAATCCCCCCGCTCCCGAGTACGTGATCGCCAACTCGGCCTGGGTGCAAAAAGGCTTCCCGATTCACGACGACTATCGCCGCCTGCTCGAGGACCGCGCGGGGGCGACTTTCGAACTGGTCGATTTCCGCGGGCAGCTCGAAGCCGCGCGGCAAGCGATCAACGCCTGGGTCGACAGCAAGACCAGGCACAAGATTCCCGAACTACTCGGCCCGGGCTCGCTGGACAACTCGGCCCGGCTGGTGCTGGCCAACGCGATTTACTTTCGCGGCAAGTGGGCCAAGCCGTTCGAGAAAGAGTTCACGCGCGATCAGGCGTTCCGCCGCCCCGGCAAGCCCGAGGTCAAAGTGCCGCTGATGCACCAGGACGCCCACTTCCGGTATTTGGAAACCGACCAGTATCAGGCCATCGAACTGCCCTACGAGGGTTACGACTCGGCGCTGATCGTCTGGCTGCCCAAGCGGCTCGACGGCCTGGCCGGCCTGGAAAAGTCGCTCGCCGACGGCAGCCTGACCGCGTCGCTGGAAAAGCTCAACTGGGCCAGCGTCGACGTCTTTCTGCCACGCTTCAAGGTTAGCGCGAGCACCTCGCTGGCCGACGTGCTGGCCTCGCTGGGCATGAAGCAGGCCTTTACGCCGTCGGCCAACTTCAAAGGCATCACCGACGAGTCGCTCTGGATCTCTGCCGTCGTGCATCAGGCGCTGGTCGAGGTGGACGAAGTTGGCACCGAGGCGGCCGCCGCCACGGCCATCGTCGCCGTCACGGCCGCGGCCCCCGGACCGCCCCAGAAGAAAATGGTCTTTCGGGCCGATCACCCGTTCCTGTTCGCCATTCGCCAGCACGAAACGGGCGAGTTGTTGTTCGTCGGCCGGTTCGAATCGCCTACGCCGTAGCGGCCGCTGGCGGCGCGAACCGCCCCTTGTTCGAATCGGTCTATCCGATGACAATAGGCCGTTTCGATTTTGACCAGTCAGCCGGCGCGGGATTTCACTGTCATGCCTAGTTGCGTTTTGGCCTATTCGGGCGGTTTGGATACTTCGGTCATCTTGGGTTGGCTGCAAGACGAGGGCTACGAAGTCCACGCCGTCTATGTCGATCTGGGCCAACCCTGCGAAGACCGCGAAGCCACGCTCGCCAAGGCCCGCGCTTGCGGCGCCAAGAGTGCCCGCATTGTCGATGCCCGCGACGAGCTGTGCCGCGACTTTGCCTTCCCGGTCTTGCAGTGGCAAGCCAAGTACGAGGGGCTGTACCTGCTGGGCACCTCGATCGCCCGGCCGCTGATTTCGAAGGTGTGCCTGCAAGTTGCCCGCGAGGTGGGGGCCGACGCCTATGCCCACGGCGCCACGGGCAAGGGCAACGACCAGTGCCGCTTCCAACTGGCGGCCGAAGCGCTAGATCCGGGCATCAAGCTGATTGCTCCCTGGCGCATGGAAAAGTTTCGCGCCAAGTTTCCCGGCCGCCGCGAGATGATCGCCTACTGCGAGCAAAAGAAGATTCCGGTCAAGGCCTCGGTGGCCAAGCCCTATAGCTCCGACGAAAACTGCCTGCACATCAGCTACGAGGCCGGCAAACTCGAAGACCTGACCGTCAACGGCGTGGAACTGGTCGACTTCGGCATGACCGTTTCGCCCCGCCAGGCGCCCGACCAGGCCGAGGCCGTGACGATTGATTTCGAAGCCGGCGTGCCGACGAAGGTCAACGGCCGCAAGCTGGGCGCGCTCGAGGTGGTGACCGAGCTGAACAAGATTGGCGGCCGCAACGGCGTGGGCCGCATCGACGTCGTCGAGAATCGCTTCGTGGGCATGAAGAGCCGCGGCGTCTACGAGGCCCCCGGCATGACGGTGCTGTATGCCGCGCATCGGGTGGTCGAGCAGTTGACCATGGATCGCGACCTCACGCACCTGCGCGATCGGCTCTCGCCCGAGGTCGCCGAGATGGTCTACTATGGTTTCTGGTACGCGGCGAAGATGGATGCCCTGCTGGCGTTTATTCGCGAAGCCCAGAAGCACGTTACCGGCCAGGTGACGCTGAACCTGTACAAGGGCAACATCGACGTGGCCAGCCGCACCAGCCCCAACAGCCTGTACGATGAGGGCATTGCCAGCATGGAAGGGGGCGGCAGCTACAACCAGACCGATGCCGAGGGCTTCCTCCGCATCCAGGGGCTGCCGGTTCGCGTGCAGGGACGCGTCACGCCGCGCAAATACTAGTTTGACACGCCCACGCACGCACTCCGCCGCTGCTTAACTCGATCCGTGCTGGGTCAATCCGTGTCTGCACCGGCCGATAGCCACTTGGCGATTGCCCCCGGGCGGCCCTAGAATCGAGAGTTAATCCCGCCCCCGAACTTGGACCGCCGCGCGGTCCGCACCTTGCAGCCCACAAAGGGTGGATCTCATGAACGTGCTGGTCATTGGCAACGGCGGACGCGAACACGCGCTGGCCTGGAAGCTGAAGCAAAGTCCGCGCGCCGACCGGGTGTTCGTGGCCCCGGGCAACGCCGGCACGGCCATCGACGCCGAGAACGTCGACATCTCGCCCACCGATTTTGCCCGCCTGATCAAATTTGCCCAGCAGAACAAGGTCGAGCTGACCGTCGTGGGCCCCGAGCTGCCACTGGCCAAGGGCATTGTCGATGCCTTTGGCGACGCCAAGCTGCGCGTTTTCGGGCCCCGCAAGAACGCCGCCGAGCTGGAAGGCAGCAAGGTCTACTGCAAGAACCTGCTGCGGCATGCCGACGTGCCGACGGCCGACTACCAGGTATTCCGCAATGCCGATCATGCCACCACATACCTGACCGACCGCGAAGACGTGCCAGTGGTGGTCAAGGCCGACGGCTTGGACTCGGGCAAGGGGGTGTTCGTCTGCGCCAATCGGGCCGAGGCGATCGAAGCCGTCAAACGCATCGGCCGCAACAAGGAATTCGGCGAAGCCGGCAATCAGATCGTTATCGAGGAGCGGCTCGACGGCCAGGAAGCCAGCGTGCTGGCCATCACCGACGGCCGCACGATCCTCACGCTCCCCGCCGCGCAAGATCACAAGCGGGCTTACGACGGTGACACGGGGCCGAACACCGGCGGCATGGGCGCCTATTGCCCCGCGCCGCTGGTCGACGAAGAACTGCTGCACCTGATCGAAGAGCAAGTGCTGGTGCCCACCGTGCACGCCATGAAGCGCGGCCGTCGGCCGTTCAAGGGCGTGCTCTACGCCGGGCTGATGCTCACCAACCAAGGACCCAAGGTGCTCGAATACAACGTTCGCTTTGGCGATCCCGAATGCCAGCCCATTCTGATGCGGCTGCAAAGCGACTTGCTCGACGTGCTCGAGGCGGCGGTCGACGGCCGGCTGGCCGAGATCGAACCCCTGCGCTGGGACCCGCGCCCCGCGGTCTGCGTGGTCATGGCCAGCGAGGGCTACCCGGGCAACTACGAGCGCGGCTTGCCGATTCGCGGGCTCGACGAAGCCGCCGCGATTCCCGACGTCAAGGTGTTTCACTCGGGCACGGCCACGGTCGATGGCCAGGTGGTCACTAACGGCGGCCGCGTGCTGGCCGTCACGGCGCTGGGCTCGACGATTCCGGCCGCCAAGCTGCAAGCCTACACGGCCGTGAAGTGCATTCGCTGGAAAGGCGCCTGGTGCCGCAAGGATATTTCCGACAAGGCTCTGGCCGGCCACTAGCCGCTGCCGCTCACTCAGCTCGCCATCGAATCCAGCCCGCCCGGCACTGAGCCTTTGGGACGCTGAATTCACATGGTATCGAACCCGCGTCTTGCAAAGACCGTGCGCTGCAGAACCAGCATTGCGCAAAGATCGTGTGCCACTGGCTCCGCCAGTCCGCGACTCCCAAAGCACGCCAACTGTAAACAACCGCGGCCCCGCGCTGCCAGTCAGCCCGGGGCCGCGTCGTGCTTTCTTGCCTTGGCCAAACGTTGGCCTCTTTAGCCGTGGTTGTCAGCGCGCGCCAAAGGCACGTCGACCACGTGCTCGGCCAGCAACCAGACCTGCATTTCGTTGAGCCGAATGACGTTGCTGACCAGCAGGTCGTTCGTGCCGTCGTCGCCGGCTTCGGCCGCCTGGCGGGCCATGCTGCGGGCCTCGAGCAGCACGATCTCGTGGGCCTCGAGCAGCCGCGAGATTTGCACCGGCACTTCTTCGCGACCCTTGGGCGGCCGCGGCACGTTGGTCATCTCGGCCACGTCCTGAGCCATGGCAATGCTCAGTCCGCCCAGCATCATGATCCGCTCGGCAATCGTATCGACCAGCTCCGACTGCTCGCCGAAATGCTTGTCGTAGAGCAGGTGCAATTGATAGAACGTGGGCCCGGCCACCTGCCAGTGGTGCTTCTTATACATGTCGCGCAGCACCATCGTGTCGGCCAGCAACTGGTTCAGGTTCTCGCAGCTTTGCTTGCGAGTGCTTTCACCCAGCGCGATCGGCAGGTTGGTCACGTGGCCAAAGGCCTGGATCTCGTGGGCCGTTTGCTTGATGAGCGGAGTGGCCCGGGTCGGTAGCTCGGTCGATTTCGAGGTTCCCATGTTTTTGGCTCCCAAACAGCGGTTGAACTCGACGCACCTGGACAACATCGTATACCGGCATGCCAGTGGGAAAAGTCTACGCCGCTCAAGATCGCGCGCGTGGCGTCCGCAACTTATCCCCTGGCCAGATCTTTCGCCTTATACGTCTTCTTCGCGAATGTCCTCCGCGTAACCTGGGGGAAAAGGACTCTCGATTGCTGGCGAATCGGGCGCCGTCGCTGGCGCTGGCGGCTCGGGCTTTGCCTCGTCCACGGCCGGTTCCTCCAAGCCGAACAAGCGCAGCCAGAAGCGTACCTCGTGCTCGGTCATGGCCGACGATGGCCTGATGCTAGGGCTCTTGCTCCGTGCCCGGGCAATCCGCTCGCGCAGCACCTGCGAATACCACTGGTCGCTGTCGATGGCCAGGGCCTTGCGCCGCCGCGCCGCCCGGTGCAGGCGATGATCGCTCGAGACGACCGTCAGCCGCTTGGGGGCCGTGTTGGCCTTGATCAGCGCCTCGATCACGTCGTCGGCGTCGAGTCCCGGATCGGCAAACCGCACGGTCATGCCCCGGTGCTGCACGGTCCGCGACAAGCCGCGCGGGGCCTGGCGGGCATCGAACACGATGGTGGTCGAGGCCAGCACCGCTTCGTCGAGCGACTCGGCCAGGAAGTTGAGCAGGGCGTTGCGCGAACGCTCCAATCCGCCCGGGCCGACGCCCCGGCCAAGAATGCCGCTGGCATGCAGCAGGTTATAGCCGTCGATGATCAGCGCCATTAGCGCGCCTGGACGGTCCTGCGTTCATCGTGCAGCGAGGCCGCCGCGGGCAGCCGGAACTTGACTCGGCCGCCGACAATCACCGTGTCGGCCCGGCCTTGCAGCTTCCAGCCGGCAAACGGCGTGTTCGTGCTCTTCGAGCGGAACTTGCTCGGGTCGACAATCCACTGGGTCTCGGGATCGATGACCGTAATGTCCGCGTCGGCTCCCAATTGCAGCGTCCCCTTGTTGATGCCCAGGATGCGGGCCGGGTGCAGGGTCATTTTTGCCAGAGCCGTGGGCCAGTCGAGCAGGCCCGGCTCGATCAGCTTGGTCACCACCAGGCCCAGGGCCGTCTCCAGGCCCACGATGCCGAACGGCGCCTGGTCGAGCTCGCGCATCTTTTTCTCGAGCGCGTGCGGCGCGTGGTCGGTGCAGATCACGTCGATCGTGCCGTCGCGCAGGCCGGCAATGCAGGCCTCGACGTGCTCCTGGCCCCGCAGCGGCGGGCTCATCTTGAAGTTCGAGTCGAACGTCCGCAAGCACTCGTCGTTGAGCGTGAAGTGGTGCGGGCAGACTTCCGTGGTCACCCGCACGCCGCGCCCCTTGGCCCGGCGAATCAGATCGACGCTGCCGGCGCTCGACACGTGCATGATGTGGATCCGTCCGCCCGTCGCGTCGGCCAGGGCAATGTCGCGGGCCGTCATCACGTCTTCGGCCACGGCCGGCATGCCGGGCAGCCCCAGGATCATCGACATCCGGCCTTCGTGCATCACGCCGCCTTGGGTCAGCTCGCGCACTTCGGCGTGGTTCAGAATCGGCTTGTCGAACATCCGGCAGTATTCGAGGGCGCGGCGCATCAGCTCGGCGTCGTACACCGGCGCGCCGTCGTCGCTAAAGGCCACGGCACCGGCCTGCACCAGCTGTCCCAGCTCGGCCAGCTCCTTGCCCTCGCGGTTCTTGCTCACGCAGGCCACGACGTACACGTTGCACTGATCGGCACGGGCGGCCTGGTGCTGCACGAACTCGACGCTGGCCTGGGTGTCGATCGGCGGCTCGGTGTTCGGAATGCAGGCAATCGACGTGAAGCCGCCGGCCACCGCGGCCGACGTGCCCGAGAGGATCGTCTCGTCTTCCTCGCGGCCGGGTTCGCGCAGGTGGACGTGCATGTCAATCAGGCCGGGCGCGACGATTTTGCCCGACACGTCGAGCACGTCTTCGCGTCCCGTGGCCACGGCGTCGTAGGCGGCAATGCGGCCGTCCTCGACCAGCACGTTCGTAACGCGGTCCATCTGCTGGCTGGGGTCGACGACGCGTCCGCCTTCGAGCAGTATCGGTCGGTTGACTCGCATAGTTCCTTCCTGTGGTGAATTCCGGCCTGTGGCAAATTTTGGCTCGGCGCCTACGACTCGCCCCCGAGGATCAACCACAGCACGGCCATCCGCACGGCCAGGCCGTTGGTGACTTGCTCCAGGATGGCCGAATGCGGTCCGTCGGCCACGTCCGGCGTGATCTCGACGCCGCGGTTGATCGGGCCGGGCGCCAGGATCAGGATGTCGCGCTTCGTGCGCGCCAGCCGCTCCTGGTTCATGGCATACAACAAGGCATACTCGCGCACGCTGGGAAACGGCCGCGTCGATTGCCGCTCGAATTGAATGCGCAGCAGGTTCAGCACGTCGCAGCGCGGCAGAATGGCGTCGAGGTCGTGCGCGACTTCCACGCCCAGCTCTTCCCAACGCTTCGAGACCAGCGTCGAGGGGCCGCACACAATCACATGCGCGCCCAGCTTCTTCAGGCCCCAGATGTTCGACCGCGCCGTGCGGCTGTGGGCAATGTCGCCCACGAGCGCCACCGTCAGTCCAGAAATCCGCCCCAGCCGCTCGCGAATCGAGAGGATGTCGAGCAGGCCCTGCGTGGGGTGTTCGTGCGGGCCGTCGCCGGCGTTGATCACCGCGCAATTCAGTTTTTGCGCCAGCAGGTGGGCGGTGCCAGGCGTGCGATGGCGGACGATGACCACGTCGACGCCCATCGCCTCAATGTTCTTGGCCGTGTCGATAAAGGTCTCGCCCTTCGACAGGCTGCTGCCGCTCGACGAAAAGTCAATCGTGTCGGCGCCTAGACGCCGCGCTGCCAGCGAAAAACTGGTCCGGGTGCGCGTGGAATTCTCAAAAAACAGGTTAGCGCACGTGCGCCCGGCGAGCACCGGAATTTTTTGCGTGCAATTGGCCGTGGCTTCCTTGAAGCGAACCGCCGTGTCGAGCACGGTGCCGATTTCCTCGGCAGTCAGGCTTTCCAGGTCCAATAAATGACGGCGTGACCACTCCGAGGGCACGGAGCCCAGATCCAACAGTGCGGTGCTCATGGCTCGAACCTTCCTGCACGCTCACGCGTAGTGCAAAAGAGCGGCGTCCTACCAGCAGGCGCAGCGGTTCCCGCGTTGGTAACCAAGTCTTTTCGACGCCACCGTCCGATCCGCCCGCAGGTGCGCTAGGCCGATTCTAACGCGCCACCTGCCGAGTGAAAAGCAAGCGATCCGGCGAAACGCCAATTACCGCTTGCTGGCTGGCCCAAATCGCAGTTTTAGGCGGTCCGTTTTTCAGAGGTGGCTATGGTTACAATAAACCTCATGCGCGACGCCCGCCCCCAAGTGCTGCTCTTGGCCGCACAGCCAGATACCGCCGACGCCTGGGCCAACACGCTGGCCGTCCTGACCGACACGCTCTGGCGCCATTGGGACGAAGTGCCCACGGGCGCCATCGTCGATGTCGTGATTACCGATCAGCCTGGCGACCAATCGCAACAATTCGCCGCGCACGGTCAGCCGCAGTGCCTGGCCATTGGCGACGCGCCGGGGCCCGTGGCCCACTTCGTGCTGTCCCCCGACGCCAGCCGGCGCGAACTGCTCCAGGCCTGCCAGTTGCTCACTCGAATTGCCCGGCTGGAGCGCGACCGCGATCACTATGCCCGTTTGCAGGCCGAAAGCCGGCAACTGGCCGAAACCGATCCGCTTACCGGGCTGTCGAATCGCCGGGCTTGGGAAGC
>CAZPED010000095.1:0-9452 GCA_964585335.1 uncultured Planctomycetaceae bacterium
AGGGTACTTATCGGCGCAAGCCAATCGCCCGCATGAGCGAACCGTTGCCGGGCAGCAAGGGCGGCTGCTGCGAGTCTGCTTGCAACTGTTGTAGGGCCTCTTGTGCCGCCGGAAACGCCTGCGCTCGCGTCACCGGATTCTCCAGCGGTCCTTCCACGTGTAGCAGCATCACCTGCTGGCTCACCTCGCGGGCCAAGCCGCTGATCAGCGGCACCTCGGCGTGCAGCACCCGGGTATGCAGTTGCAGGTTAATCGGGTTCGTCTGGCCGTCGAGCGTCAGCTCGCCATTGCCCGAGAGGTTGATGGCGTCGCCGTTCAGATGAATTTGATTCAAGATGATATGCCGGTCGCGAATGTCGAAGGCGATATCGCTCTGGGTGAAAGCCGTGGCGTCGGGAGTTTTGGCGCGGGCGATCTTGAGCAGCGACATCATGACCGGCAACTCATAGACGTTGGCGTCACTGAGGTGCAGCTTGCCGTTGCCAAACAGATTGCGGCCGCCGCCGGCGCCTTGCAGGTCGACGTTGGCCACGACCTTGCCGTTGAGCTTCTGATGATTCGTCAGATTCTCGCGGGCAAACTGGGCCATGTCGGCGCCGTCGATATCGGCGAGCAGATGATAATGGGGAATATCGCCCAGCCGTACGCGGCAGTCGGCCCCCAGTCGCCCACCCAACACGTTGGCGGTTACCCGGCGGTTGCGTCCGGCCTGGGGCAGCTGTGCCCCTGGCCAAGCGCCCAGCACGACCTGCGAGTTATCGAGCCACAGCGGGCCTTGGACCTGCGTGGCCTGGAAGTTCTTGTAGGTCAGGCTGTCGATCTTCAGTTCTCCCCGGCTGGCGTAGCGGCCCCCTTGCGCCGAGCCGGTGAATTGCACGCTGCCAAAAATGTTTTCCAGCTTCGGACCGACTTGCAGGCTGCTCTGATGCAGAAACAGCTCAACGTCCCAGCCGGCATACAGCGGCGCGTCGGGACGCGTCTTGGCCAGGTCGAGCGCGCCGCGCAAATTGATCAGCCCTCCCGGCTTCATTTCGTTGATCGCGCGCCGGAGCGCCTCGGGCAGCGCGGCGGCCAGCTCGCGGTCTTCGCCCTGGAGGCGTAGCGGGTCGGCTTCGAGCTTGTGGAGCCGCAAGTGCCACCCGCCGCCGGCGTCGATGCGGCAGGAGCCCGCGGCGCGAATGCTCGTGTCGCGGTGCACGGCCCGCAGTTCCTTCAGCTCCACTTCGCCATCGCGGTAATGGATCGACCCGGATTGCAGCTTGAGGTGGTAGGGAAACGCCACGGGCTCGATGATCGTGCCGACCGACGTGGCCTCGTTGCGCGGGAATGCCCGCCAGTCGACGGTTGTCTTGCGGTTGTGCGAGTCGTAGTCGACCTGGGCCCGCAGGTCGATCTTGCCCTGCGGTGCCAGCGAATCCCAGAGGGCGCGTTGTCCGGGGTGCAAGGCGTCGCGCAGCTCGGGTTCGAGCGGCACGTTCTTGGCGTCGAGTATCAACTGAAACACGTCGGCCTGTGGCGAAGTGACCAGCGTGCCCCAGGCCGTGACCACGCCGCTGCTGTTCATGCCCACGAGCTTCTCGAAGGTCCAAACGCCGTCCTCGCAGCGGATCGTGCCCTGCACGTTCTTCAGCTCGTAGCGGAACTTGTCGTAGTTGATCGTGCCGTTGTTGACGGTCACGTGCATCGACTGCCGCATTTCGCGGACGCGGGGATCGTCGCGCGACAGCCGGGCATAAAGGTTAAAGGTGCCGTCCCGCGGCTTGAGCGAACGGAGCGTTTCGTGCGCCTTGGGTTTAACCGCCAGCGCCGCGAACAGCCGCTCGTCGATGGCCAGGTTGTCGCCACGAATCTCGATCCAGCCGGTGAACTGCGGACCCGGGTGCCAGAATTTGCCGACCAGCTTGACCGGCTGAGCGCCCGAGAACGCCGTGGCGTCGACGTCGAGCACGTCGTTGCGCAGCATCAGCTTGCCGCGGCTGCGTTCCAAGCGGTAGGGAAACTTGCGGCAGCAGAACGATACGTCGTCGAGCGCCGTCACTTCGCAATCGGGATGATAGCGCTGGCCGTCGTAGTGAACCTTGCAAACCAGGTTGAAATGCCCCTCGGGGTCGTAGTTCTTCCAGTCCGTGGCCCAGGGCTCGCGCAGCTTCTGTCCCCACTGCGAGTTGAGATACACCTGGTTGCCGGTCAGCCGGAGCACGAAGGGACTGTTAGCCCCGAAGCCCGCCTGGCGGAATTCCTGCACTTGCCAAACGGCCGCCCCGTCGCGGGCCGTCAGATCATAAATTCGCAGCTCGGCGTTGTTGCACTCGAACCGGCCCGTCAGCTCGGTGAGCGTGCCGGGCAGGGCCGAGCCGGTAAAACTGCCATGCAGCAGTTGCCCGGTAATCTCGAACTTGGGATTGCCCGCCGGTTGGCTCTCGAACTTGAATCCCAGGTTGGCCCGCGCCCGCAAACCGGCCAGCGGCTCGAGCGGCTCGGCCAGCGGTTGCGGCAACGACTCGCGCAGTTCGGGGCTGACTTCCAGGCCATCGACCGTGCCCCGCAGGCTCCATCCGCCATTGTCAGGCGCGAGGGTGCCCGTGATGTCCATGCGGTGCATCAGTTCCGAGTTCAACGAGCCTTCGATGTCGAACTCGACGCCGCAGGCCGCGTCCAAATCGCGCGACTTGATCGACAGGTTGATGTTCCGCAGCGTAAGCGTGCTCGACGGGTTCTTCAGCGGATCGAAGACTTCGATTGTGCCGTCAACGACTGTTGCCCCCGGCAAGGGGAAACGGCAACGGGGGTTGGGCACCAGCTTGCTGCAACTAAAGCGCCCGTCGGGACGCCGCGTGGCCCGCACCACCGGCCGCGTGAGCCGCATGCCGGTGATGGCCGGATCGCCCGAGACAAGTTCCTTGAGACTCGTTTGACAGGCCAGCAGCGCTTCCTCGAAATAAGCCAGCTCGGGCTGAGGCCCCGAGGCCTCGGCTTCCGACAGCGAAACGCCATAGGCCAGAATGCCCTCGCTCACCAGGCGAGCCGAGCGCACTTCGACGTGCAGCTCTGGAAAGCGTTCTTTCAACTTGGCTTGTACGCGCAGGCGGATCTCTTCCTCGACGTGATGGAACACCTGCTTGTAAATCCACGGTGACGCCGCCAGCGCAACGACGACCACCAGGGCCGTCGCCCACTTGAAAAGGTACCAGCAGAGGTTCGTGCAGCCGTGGATGATGGAACCGTTCCTTCGGTCGCTAAGTCGTTTAGTCCGTCCTTGGTCTACCGGTTTCAGCACGTCGCCTGGTCGAGCGGTTGCCCGCCCGGCGGCGGCCCGGCCCGCACCAGCACGCCGGCTGCCAGCGGAATGAGGGCCAGCATCACCGGCTCGCGATAACGAATCGAACCCACGAACACCACGTGCAACAGCGTGAAATAGATTGCCGGCAGCCAGCACAACACATAGGGCCACCCGGCCGCCCAGTAGCGGCGCACACCCACCAAGGCCAGCGCCAGCAGCGGCACATACGTCAGACACACGGCCAACCGCATCGGCCAGGCCCGCATGCCGGCCTCGTTGGGCCAGATGTTCCACATTCGCCAGAACTTCGTGGCAGCCAGTTGCAATACCCGCGCCGGATGAGCCCAGCTCCAGGCTAGCGCGGCGTCGCGCAGCCGCCTGTCGACGCGATACTCGAGCGGGTCGCGCGGATCGCCCGTGGGCGCGCTTCGCTCGAAGTCGATGGCCGCGGGCATGAAGTCCATGTTGCTGCTGCCATCGGCCCCGGGATTAAGCCCATCGTAAAGGCTCGCCCCCACAACCAGCGCCGTGGGTACGAAGTGCCCTGTCAGCCGGAAGTTGCGAATCCACCAGGGCAGCATCACCAGCACGACCGCCAGGCACATGACGCTGCCGACGATCAACTGCCGCGCGCGATCTCGGTAGAAGAGCAGGGCCACGCCCAGGGCAAATGGCACGAACAACAGCCAGCTCGGGCGCATAAGCGCGGCCAGCCCACCGCACAGGCCGCCAGCCAGCGAGAAACTTGTCAGCTGAATCGCCTTGGGGGCGCGCCACGCCAGCCCCCAGAGTGCCAGGTGCAAGATCATCAGCGGGCAAAACGGCGCCTCGGAAAGCACGAGCGCCCCCATCGCCACGGCGCCAGGGTAAATGGCCGCCAGCGCGGCCGCGCAGAGCGCGGCACGGGCATCGAACAGCCGCGCGGTCCACCACCCCACGGCCACGACGGCCAAGCCGCCCAGCGCGGCGCTCAAGGCCCGCGCGGCCAACACCGGCGGGTCGTCGCCCACCAGGCGGAACAGTGCCGCTAATAAAAATGGATAGCCGGGCGTGCGCAATACCTGGTGCGCATCGTCGAGATACTGGTACGGCTGGCCACGGGCAATGGCTTGGCCCAACAACCAGTAAGAATGACTGTCGCCAAAATAAAACTGCGCCCCAGGGGGCAACCGCGACTGCCACCAGACGCCCACGGCAAGGCGCAGCGCGACCGCCACGATGACGATGGTCACCCACAAGGCGCGGCGATCGAGGCGCATTGGCAGAGGGCGGGGCACAGTGGGGGCTCGCGTTGAGAACTATCGAGGGCGGGCAATGGTATTCGCGTCGCGTCAGGGCGGTCAAGGCAGGTTCGCCCATCCCCGACGACAACGCAGACTAGGGAAGACGTGCGGAATTTGGGGATGCGGGAGAGCCGAGCTTGCCATGCCGCCAAATTTGCCCGAAATGTGTACCTCCCGTCGGTTTACTTGCCCACCCAGCCTTGTATACTCGGAGGCTTTGGCGGTCCAACCAGCGACATACCCGGTAGCGGACTGCCCCGGCAACGACCCACCCTACCTTGGCGGAAAGCGCGTCGCCTTCCTATTCGCGGAGACTCAGGCAATGCAGTCGAACGGCAAAATCTTCTGGGCCAGCTTTTTGACCCTGATCGCGGCGGGCATGGGCTTCGCCGTCCGCGGCGACGTGCTGGCCGAATGGGGCGCTCAGTTCGGATTCACGCAAACGCGACTCGGCGAAATCACCGGCGGCGGTCTGACCGGCATGGCCGTGACGATCGTCGGCTTCAGCCTGTTCGTCGACAGAATTGGCTACAAGCTGCTGCTGATTGGCGCTTTCATGCTCCATGTTTCGTCCGCGGTTGTCACGTTGGCGGCAACGCCGGTCTACGAGGCCTACGGGCAAGAAGCCACGTACCACTGCCTTTTCTGGGGCATGTTCATGTTCTCGTTGGCCAACGGCATGTGCGAGGCCGCCATCAACCCCCTGGTGGCAACTTTGTATCCCAAGCAAAAAACCCACTACCTCAACATTTTGCACGCCGGCTGGCCGGGAGGTCTCATTCTCGGCGGCCTGCTGGCGTTTTGCTTCGTGGGCGAAAAGAGCGTCATCACCAAACTCCGCTGGGAAATCCCGATGATGTTCTTTCTGGTGCCGACGCTCTGGTACGGCATCATCACGATCAAAGAGAAGTTCCCCATTTCCGAAGCGCGTGCCGCCGGCATTAAGTTCGGCGAGATGCTCGCCGAGTTCGCCGCTCCCGTCCTGCTATTCTTGCTCTTTTTGCACGCCCTGGTCGGCTATGTGGAACTGGGCACCGACAGCTGGATTACGAACATCATGGGCGGTTACATCCGCAACAGCGTGCTGCTGCTGGTCTACACGGCTGGCTTGATGTTCGTGCTGCGGTTCTTTGCCGGTCCGATCGTCGAACGGATCAATCCGTTGGGGCTGTTGTTTGTAAGTGCCATCCTGGGGTGCACCGGCTTGTATTTGATGGGCTCGATGGTTGGCACGGCCACGATTGCCATGATCCTGATTCCCGCCACGATCTACGGTGTGGGCAAGACGTTCCTTTGGCCCACCATGCTCGGCGTTGTCGGCGAGCGATTCCCAAAGGGTGGTGCCCTGGCGATGGGCGCCATGGGTGGCATTGGCATGCTCTCGGCAGGCACGCTGGGCGGACCTGGCATCGGATATACGCAGGACTACTACATCGCTTCGTTCCTGCAAGAGAAGGATACCGCCGCGTACGAGAAATTCGCGGCTCAGGATGAAAGCCGTTTCTTGTTCTTCCCTCCCGTCCGGGGATTGGATGGCGCCAAGGTGAGCGCGCTCACCGCCGATAACCAGACGGACGTGGCCGTTCCAGAAGCGCTCACTTACGGCAAGCAACAAGCTCTCAAGGTCACCGCCGGAATTCCCGCGGCGATGGCCGTCGGCTACTTGCTACTGCTCATTTACTTCCGCGCTATCGGCGGCTACAAACTCGTGGAAATTGGCCCGGGCGGCAAGGAACGGGAAACCGCGCACTCGCCCTCCGCGGCCGAAGCGATCTACAGCGACTCGCGCGCCGATCAAGCCTGACCCGCCCAGCGGCGTTAGCTCGCCGGTTGAGTGAGCACGAGCCGGTCGCCTTGCCGTGCGGCGACAATCGCGCCGGGCAGCGTGACTGCCGGCGGTAGCGCGCCGTCGACGCCCGACGCTCGCGCCAGGCCGGCCAGCGTCTCCCACTGCGCGTAGCCCATGTTCACGAGCGGCCAGCGCTGCCCGCGCCACAGGCCAAGCATCAGCTCGCGCACCAGGTGCGGGTCTTCGCTGGCCAGCGGACGACAGTCGATTGAGAGCATCGTCGGACTCGAAGCGACGACCACGCGTTCGGCCAGCGCATCGACCAGCCGGCCGATCAGCCGCTGCGCGTCGGCCGCCAGGCGCCCCAGCCGCAACAGCGACTCGACCGGCTTGGGCACGATTTCGCGCTCGATGAGCGGCATCAGGTCATGGCGAATCCGATTCCGCGTAAACGAGCGGTCCCAGTTGCTGACGTCCTGACAATAGGGCTGGTCGATGGCGGTTAGATAGTCGACGACGTCGCCCCGCCGTAGTTCGAGCATGGGCCGCACCAGGGCCAGGCCATCGTCGAGTTGCCGCACCCGCTGGATGCCCGCCAGCCCCAACAGCCCGGTGCCGCGCAGCACGTGGTGCAAAATGGTCTCGGCCTGGTCGTCGGCTGTGTGGGCGGTAACGACATAACGGGCGCCCAGCCTGCGGGCAGTGCCCTCGAGAAACTCATAGCGGGCCTGCCGGGCGGCGGCCTCCCAACCTTGGCCGGCCTTGTCGAGCGGCGTGGCTTGTCCCAGTTGAAAATCGAGCCCTAGCCGCTCGGCCAATTGGCAGACGAATTGCGCGTCGGCATCCGAATCGGCCCCGCGCAGGCGGTGGTTGAAGTGGGCCACAACCAACTTTCCGGACCCCTGGAGATGCAACGCACTCAGCGCGCGAACCAGGGCAACGCTGTCGGCTCCGCCCGAGACGGCCACGATCAGCCGGTGGGCCTGCCAGGCGGCCACGGGCCAGGCGGCGGCCAGTCGGGCTTCGAACGCTTGAAGTTCGGTCATGGGCGGCGTTTAGCGGTGATCAAACCATCCTGTCGGGAGCGATTATTTCGGGCCGTGACGGCCTGCAACCGGCATTGTACGGCAAGGCTCTCCAGCTTAGCTAACCGGCCCGTGCCAGACCATAAGTCTGGAACTCGTCGTGGTTTAGATAGCCACCATTTCGCTGGAAATCTAGTTGAAGTTCGAGGCGACTGTGTTAGGATGACATCAAGAGACTAGGCAGACCACTCGGTCGGGGCAGTGCGTTTCGGCGGCCATTGGCCCATCCGTAGCAAGTGCCCGGCCAGCAGTGGTCTGAACGACAGATAAATAGAGCACCTCCGAGTTTTGGCCGGAGGAAGCTGCTACCGAGAGTTTGCAGCAACGGTTCGATGGCTCTGTAGTCGGTGACAAGAAAAGCGTTTGCGGGAGTCGCAACAACGATGTTTTTGCTTGCAATGATGCGATGGGTCCTCGGCCTGCTTTCGAGGGCTTTCTGTCTCGCGCGGTCACTTTCTGGCCAGCTGGGCGCGGCATTGAGCCGCGGCCGCTCGGCGCAGGTTGCCCGCGCCCAGACGCTCCCGCATCCATGGATGTACTTGGATTATGACATGACGAATGCCGGCGGCCGCCCCAGCGATGCCCGGCCGGAGTTCGCGGCACGCCCCGATCCTCTACGTTCAGCATTCCGGTTGCTGCGCCGCCTGGCCGGCCTGCCGGAGCCTTGTCCTGCCCGGATTGCTACAGCCCCTCGACAGCCCACGCGGCAAGCGCGCAACTGACGTTCGTCAGGCTTCGCGCCCAGACTTAAGCTAGCGCTTCCCACCGCCGTATGCGTGCCAGCTTTGCGCATGCCGCTTTCGCGGCGCGCCGTTGGACCGCGCCAACTCGGGCGTGCCGCGTCCGCATAGCCCAGGAAGCACGCCGTGGATAATCCCCTGCTGATCGCGCTGGCCATCGCCGTGTGCGTGGTGCTCACTTTCGTGGGCACCAAGCTCATCGACCGGCTGCGCCGCCGCGACGCCGAAACGGAAGCTCGCGAAATCATCTCTCGCGCCGAGCGCGAAAGCGCCAATCGGCGCAAAGAGGCCGAGCTCGAAATCAAGGAAATGGCCATCCAGCAAAAGGCCGAGGGCGAGCGCGAGCTGGCCAAGCTGCGGCACGAGTTGCACGAGCGCGAACGCCTGCTCGACAAGCGCCAGGATGCCATCGAACAGCAAAACGACCAGCTCCGCCGCCAGGAGAAGATGGTCGAGTCGAACCAGCGCAAGCTCGCCGAAAAGATCGAAGAGACCAACCGCCGCAACGACGAGTTGTCCAGCATTCTCGACCAGCAGCGCACCCAGTTGCACAACCTGAGCGGGATGAGCCGCGAAGAGGCCACGCGCCGGCTGCTCGACATGCTCGAGCACGAACTGCAACACGAGGCCGGCGCCCTGATCCTCAAGCACGAGCGCAAAATGGCCGAAGTCGTCGAGGCCAAGTCGCGCGATGTGCTGCTCACCTGCATCCAGCGCTACGCCGCGGCCCACACGGCCGAAACCACGACCAGCACGGTCGACATTCCCAACGACGAAATGAAGGGCCGCATCATCGGCCGCGAGGGCCGCAACATCAGGGCCTTCGAAAAAGCCACCGGCGTCGACGTGATTATCGACGACACGCCCGGCGTGGTCATCGTCAGCGGCTTCGACACGGTTCGCCGCGAGGTCGCCCTGCTGGCCCTCAACAAGCTGATTGCCGACGGCCGGATTCACCCGGCCCGCATCGAAGAGCTGGTCAACGAAACCCAGGCCGAACTGGAGCAGCCCATCCAGAAGCGCGGCGAGGAAGCGGCCCAGGAGGCCGACGTGCCGGGCTTGCACCCCAAGCTGATCCACCTGCTCGGCCGCTTGCGGTTCCGCACCAGTTACAGTCAGAACGTGCTCAGGCACTCGATTGAAGTCGCCTTCCTGACCGGACTGCTGGCCGAGGAAATGGGGCTCGACGCCCGGCTGGCCCGCCGCTGCGGGCTGCTGCACGACATTGGCAAAGCCGCCGATCACGAGGCCGAGGGCGGACATCCGAAAATCGGC
>CAZPED010000096.1:0-9420 GCA_964585335.1 uncultured Planctomycetaceae bacterium
GAAGTAGGCGCACGACGGGGAAAAGGCCTGGTCGAACAGTTCGGGCAGCGTGTCGCCCGCGGCGCTGGGGGGCAAGTCGGTGATGAGCAGCAAGTGGCGCGAGGCGAGCTGCCGAATGCCGGCTGGCGGCGCGGCATCGGTTTGCGCTCGAGCGGTGTGGGCCAGCAGCAGCGCGCACGAGAGACTGGCCAGCGCGGTAAGCGTAGTGCGAAGCATGCGAAGGAATCGCCAGGCGGCCTGCGAGAGAAGCGACTTCTCTATTGTACTTTGCCGCCGGCGGGCATTGCCGCCCGCGAGGGAGGCCGGCAATTTCGGGCGATTCCCGGGCGGCCGGGCCGCAGACAGACGTTTCGTCGGGGCTCGGCCTACAGGGCGCGGCGGAACCGCTTGGGCGGACGGCCGCCGCGGCCGAGCATGGGCGTGGCCTTTTTGGCTTCGGCCGGAGCGTCGGCGGCTGGCGCGCCGCCATCGGCGGCCGGCGGCGGGGTGGGCGCTGGTTCGCGCATCACGGCGGCGAAGCCCGGCACATCGTCGCGCTTCAGCAGTCGGTCGATCCGCATTTCGATCCGCGTCAGCTCGTTGCCCTCTTCGGGGGTGACGAACGTGTAGGCTACGCCTTCGCGGCCCATGCGGCCGGTGCGGCCGACGCGGTGTACGTAGTCGTCGCAGAACTGCGGAATGTCGTAGTTGAAAATGTGCGAGATGCTGCTGACGTCGATACCGCGGCCGACGACGTCGGTGGCCACGAGGACCTTGACTTTGCCGGCGCGGAAGTTGGCCATCACGCGGTCGCGGGCGCTTTGGGCCAGGTCGCCGTGAATGCAGGCCACGTTTTCGAACCGCTTGGCCAGCCGGCGCTCAACCTTGTCGGTGCCCCGCTTGGTGCGGCAGAAGACGATCGCCTGTTGCGGCTGCTCGCGCTTGATCAGGTGCTCGAGCAGCTCGAACTTGCGCTCGGCGTCGACCGTGCAATAGAACTGCTCGATCGTGTCGACCGAAATATCGCTGGGCGAAAAGTTGAGCGACTCGGGATCGCGCATGTAGCTGCGGGCCAGCCGCTCGACCGGCGGCGGCACCGTGGCGCTGAGCAACAGCGTTTGCCGGTTGCGCGGGCAGCGGCGCAGAATCTTTTCGATGTCGGGGCGGAAGCCAATGTCGAGCATCCGGTCGGCTTCGTCGAGCACGACGATCAGCAATTCGTCGAGCTTGAGCGTGCCGCGGGCCATGTGGTCGAGCACGCGGCCGGGCGTGCCAATGACCACCTCGCAGCCGCGGGAGAGTTTTTCGATCTGCCCGCGAATCGGCTTGCCGCCGTAGACGGCCACGGAGTGGAACTTGCGGCCGTGGGCCAGCTTGACGACTTCCTCGCGCACTTGCACGGCGAGCTCGCGGGTGGGCACGAGCACCAGGGCTTGCGGACCGTGCCCCTTTTTGGCGACGAGCAGCCGTTCGATGATCGGAATCACGAAGGCGGCGGTTTTGCCGGTGCCGGTGCGGGCCTGGCCCAGCACGTCGACTTCGGCCAGCGCGCGGGGGATCAGGCCGGCTTGAATCGGGGTGGGATCTTGGTACCCGGCTTTCTCGAGAGCCGCCAGCATGGGCTCAGAAAGACCGAGGGGTTGAAATCCAGAGGCGTGCGCGGCGGGCTGGTGATTGACTTTCGTAGAACTTTCCAACAGGTCGTCCAATGAACTTGGGCGGGCAGTGCAATGTTGGGTCGCGGCCGGTCCGCCACCCAGGAGTGAGAATCCAATTTGCTACTCTAAAGCTAGCAGCATACTGGGGTTTGGTCAACCGCAATTGTCCGCGGGGCGAGACGATCTCTCCGATGGCCCCCCGGGGTAACCGCCCGGGCCGATCGGACGCCGGCAGCGGCGGGCGCGGGAGCCGGAAGCGCAAAAAAATAGGCCGGCCACGAAGGACCGGCCTTTCTCGTCGGATTGGTGACTTCAAGAAGTCGAAGGCGTTTAGGCCTTCTTCGGGGCGGCCTTGCCGGCAGCCTTCTTCGTCGAGCGCTTCGCAGCCGGCTTCTTGGCCGACTTCTTGGGCGAGCGGGTGGCGGCCTTGGGGCTGCTCTTCTTGGTGGTCTTCTTCGTTGCCATTTCCGTGGCTCCTCGGTTGTGCGGGTACCCACTGTGCGTTACCGTCGCCCTCCCCTCGGGTACCCTGTGAGGAGAAGCCGCTCGAAAGTTACGAGTCAAAGACTCGCTCGTATTGCGATGAGTCCCGCGGGCGGACTCCACACTCCGATCCCATCCGTGGTCGAGCAGGGATGCCGATCCCCCTCGGTTCGCGGGATTAAGACCAAAATACCCAAACTGCGTCAAGGCGAGTTGGCGAGAAAAGTCGCCCGGCCCCCGGATTTTTTGCCGTCGGGGCGGTCTTGCCGGGGGCGCCAGAGCGCCCTGGTCGCCGCGGCGGCGGCTACTTGGAAGCGAACCAGCGAGCCACTATGATTGTCGCACGCTATAGGGCGCGAACCGGGGCAAAAACACGTGGCCGCCGGATCGCCCTGATCCATGTGGCCGTCACCGTCGTGGCGGCGTTTCCAACGTTGGGGAGCTAACCCGGGATGGCGCCTTCGATTTCGCGGATTGTCCAAGCTTTGGAGCCTTCGGCCACGTTGGCCATGGCCGCCAAGGCCAAAGAGCTGAAGGCCGCCGGAAAAAAAGTCTACGACTTTAGCGTCGGCGAACCCGACTTCAACACGCCCGAGCACATCTGCCAGGCCGCCATCGAAGCGATGCGGGCGGGCCACACCCACTACACGATTGCCAGCGGCATTCCCGAGCTGCGCTCGGCCATTGCCAAGCAGTACCAGGCCGAGCACGGCTTGCAGTACGGCGCCAACCAGGTGGTGGTTTCCAACGGCGCTAAGCACTCGCTGCACAACGTGTTTACCACGCTGTGCAACCCCGGCGACGAGGTGATCATTCCGGCCCCTTACTGGGTCAGCTATGCCGAGCTGGTCAAGCTCACGGGCGCCAAGCCGGTGATCGTGCCGACCGAAGAGTCGAACAACTTCAAGCTCACGCCCGAGCAGCTGCGCGGGGCGATCACCAGTAAGACGACGATGCTGTTGGTTTGCTCGCCATCGAACCCGACGGGCACGATGTACTCGCCCGAGGAGCTGGGGGCGCTGGCCGACGTGGTGATCGAGCGGAACCTGACGGTCGTTTCGGACGAGATCTACGAGAAGCTGATCTACGGAAAGCATCGGTTTGCCAGTTTTGCCACGGTGCGGCCGGGCATGCAGGAGCGGACGATCCTGGTCAACGGCGCCAGCAAGGCCTATGCGATGACCGGCTGGCGGATCGGTTGGACGCTCTCGCCGGCCAACGTGGCCGCGGCGATGGCCGACTTGCAGAGCCAGGAAACATCGAATCCGGCCAGCGTCAGCCAGTACGCGGCGTTGGCGGCCGTCAGCGGTCCGCAAGAATGCGTTAGCCAGATGCTGGCCGAGTTCGCCAAACGGCGCGAGTTCGTGCGCGAGCGGATCGCCTCGCTGCCGGGTCTTTCCTGCCCCGAGATGGCCGGCGCGTTCTACGCCTTCATCAACATTCAAAAGCACCTGGGGCGCAACTACGGCGGCACGCGGGTCGACAACTCGACCCAGTGGTGCCTGACGCTGTTGGAGCAGCAGAACGTGGCCACGGTGATGGGCTCGGCCTTCGGGGCCGAAGGCTACGCGCGGATCTCGTTCGCCACGAGTCTCGAAACGCTCAAGGCGGGCTTCGACCGCATCGAAGCTTTCCTGGCCAGCGCGCGGTAGCGGCTAAAGGCAGGGACGATTGACCGAGCGGGTGAAATCTGGCACTCGGCAGCGCCGGCTAGCTGAACGAGCGCTTCACGTCGTCGCTGACCAATACCACAACGGCCCAGATGCCGATGGGAATTCCGAGGAAACAGCCCGGCGAGAGGCAAGGGACGGCTGCCAGAATCGAGGCCGCCATGGCGACTCCGTAGTTCTCGAGCGCCTTCATTTTGAGTGCGCCCCAAATCACGAAACCGCCAATCGCGATCGTCAGCAGCCCAAAGAAGACTTGTACCGACCCGCCCACCATCATGCCAACCGGGTCGGCACCGCCATCTCGCGGAATTGCGTCGGCGGCGGCCAGGCCGATTCCCAGCAGATTGAGCCCAATCAAGATCACTTGGGCGACGATGCCCAGCATGCCGGTGACAATCAAACCCATGGCGGGCGCCGATACCCGCGCGGCGGCCGCCGCGCGGTTGGGGGTAGGTATCGACTGGGCATTGGGAGGCGTAAACGGATTGTATTGCGGGTCTTGGCTCATCGCGCGCTGCCTCCTTGAGAACGGCAAGTGAATGGTTGCGACGGGTCGGGTCGTCGTTGCCAAAAGCGGGGGTTAGCATAACAGCACCCGTCGCCCCCTGCCAATCTCGGTCGGCGGCCTGATATGGCCCCGGCCACCTTGCAGGCCGAGCGCCTGTCTATCCGCTGCAACTGTGCGCAGCGCAACCGGCCGTCGCGCAATACTCGCGAATGTCGGCCGTGGCATCGAATTGGCTGGACCGTCTGCGGGAGATCGTCCGATGTGGTGAACAATTCACGCGAGGCGAGCTGTGCGGGCCCGCAGCGCAATGTCGCTGCAGTTTTCATTTTCGGGCCTAACTGGTAGCCTGGGCTGCCGCCGGCGACCCGCACACGCGGAAAAAAACGTACAATGATCAGTGTCGGCGCTGCGCTGGCCGGAGGCCGGGTCAGCACCGTGGAACGGTCGAGAATCGGGAGCGAGCAACCTTGAAAATCCTAGTGGCCACGAGCGAGGCGGTGCCGTTTGCCAAGACCGGTGGTCTGGCCGATGTGTGCGGCGCGCTGCCGGCCGAGCTGGAAAAGCTCGGGCACGAGGTGACGTTGATTGTGCCGGCCTACCGGCAGGCCAAGGCGAGCGGATTGCCGCTGGAACCGACCGACGTGCGGTTCGAAATTCCCATCGGCAGCAAGAGCGTCAGCGGCCGGCTGCTGAAAAGCCAGTTGCCGGGCAGCAGCGTGCCGGTGTACCTGGTCGAGCAGGATCAGTATTTCGACCGCAAGGGGCTATACCAGGAAGACGGCGAGGACTATCGCGACAATTGCGAGCGGTTCGTGTTCTTTTGCCGCGCGGCGGTCGAGGCCATTCGCGCGCTCGACTTGCACGTCGACGTCGTACACGCCAATGACTGGCAGACCGGGCTGATTCCGGCCTACCTGAAGATCGAGTACCGGGGACTGCCCGGCTACGAAGGGCTGGGCACGCTGTTCACGATTCACAACATGGCTTACCAGGGCCTGTTCTGGCACTGGGACATGCTGCTCACCGGGCTCGACTGGAAATACTTCAACTGGCAACAGATGGAGTTCTTCGGCAACTTGAACCTGCTGAAGACGGGGCTGATCTTCTCCGACCGGCTGAGCACGGTCAGCCCTCGCTATGCCGAAGAGATTCAGACCGCGCCGCTCGGCTGCGGGCTCGAGGGCGTGCTGCAACATCGCCGCGAAGTGCTGACGGGCATCGTCAACGGCGTCGACTACCGCGAGTGGGACCCAAGCACGGATCGGCACCTGGCGGCCAACTACTCGGTCGACAACTACGAGGTGGGCAAGGCGGCTTGCAAAGCGGCGCTGCAAAAGCAGCTCGACTTGCCCGTCAGTGCTCAGACGCCGCTGGTGGCCTTCGTTGGCCGCCTGGTCGAGCAAAAAGGCATCGACCTGTTGGCGGCGGTGGTCCGCGAAGCCGTGCAGTCGCACGACGCGCAATGGGTGGTTCTGGGCACTGGCGAGCCGGCCTACGAGGAACAGTTCCGGCTGCTGGCCGAACGGTTTCCGCAGAAGGTGGCCACGCGGCTGGAGTTTTCCAACGCGCTGGCGCACCAGATCGAAGCCGGGGCCGACCTGTTCATGATGCCCAGCCGCTACGAGCCCTGCGGCTTGAACCAGCTGTATAGCCTGAAGTACGGCACGGTGCCCATCGTGCGGGCCACTGGGGGGCTGGTCGACACGATCACCGACGCCAACGAGCGCACGCTGGCGGCCGACGTGGCCAACGGCTTCAGCTTTAGCGACTACAGCCCGCTGGCCTTGGGCGAAACGCTGTCGCGGGCGCTCAACACCTACGCGCAACCGCAGATTTGGAAACACCTGGTGCAAACCGGCATGCGACAGGATTGGTCGTGGGCCACGAGCGCCAAACAGTACGTCGACCTGTACCGCACGACCGTGGAACAAGTGCGGCGCGGCCTGGTGGCCGGCAACGCCTAGGCGGGCATTCAACACGCGTACACGTGGCAACGCTACTCAGACTTGGATAGCGCAATGCACGAGATCGCAGTCGCCTTCGTCTGGCATCAGCATCAACCGTACTATCCCGACGACGTATCGGGGCAGAACCTCATGCCCTGGGTGCGCCTGCACGGCACCAAGGACTACTGGGGCATGGCCATGCACCTGGCCGAAGTGCCCGAGGTGCGGGCCACGATCAACTTCGTGCCCAGCCTGCTGACGCAGATTCTGGCCTACACGGATGAAAAGCGCGACGACGAGCATTTGCGCGTCTCGCGCCTGCCGGCCGACGGGCTGATCGAATCGGATCGGCTGTACCTGCTCGACAACTTCTTCATGGCGCACCCGGATCAGATGATTCGGCCCTATCCGCGCTATTGGGAACTTTATCAGCAGCGGGCGGCGCATACGGACAGCGCGGCGCGGGCCGCGCGGCGGTTTAGCACGCGCGACCTGCTCGACTTGCAGTGCTGGAGCAACCTGATCTGGTTCCATCCGATCGCCTTCGAGCGCGACACCGACCTGGCCGAGTTCCGCCGCAAGGGCAAGCACTGGAGCGAAGACGAAAAGCAGTGGCTGCTCGACAGGCAGCTCGAAATTCTGGCCGAGGTGATTCCGCTGCACCGCAAGCTGGCGGCCTCGGGACAAATCGAGCTGACGACGACGCCCTTTTATCATCCGATTCTGCCGCTGCTGGTCGACAAGCGGTTGGCCCGGCAGGCGATGCCCCACGTCGAGCTGCCGCGGCGACTGGAAGGCTACGCCGAGGACGCCGCCGAGCAGGTGCGCCGGGCGGTGGCCTTTCATACCAAGCTGTTCGGCGAGCCGCCGCGCGGCATGTGGCCCTCCGAGGGCTCGGTCGCGCAGGCGATCGTGCCGCTGGTGGCCGAAGCCGGCGTGCAATGGATCGCCAGCGACGAGGAAATTCTGACCGCGTCGACCGACGGCTGGGTGTCGCGCGACGCGCAAGGGCTGGTGCAGCATCCCGAACTGCTCTACCGACCGTGGCGCATCGAGGAAGGCGGACGCGGGTTGCAGATGATCTTTCGCGACCACGCGCTGAGCGACCAGATCGGCTTTCACTACCAGCGCTACCATGCCGACCAGGCCGCCGAAGACCTGCTGGGCAAGCTGGAAGCCATTGGCCGGGCGGTCGATGCCCGCGGCGCCAAGGCGCCGGCGCTGGTCAGCCTGATTCTCGACGGCGAGAACTGCCGGGAGTATTACCCCGATAATGGGCTGCACTTCTTTCGGGCCATTTACCGGCAGATCGCTCGGCATCCGCAGGTGAGCGCCGTGCGGGTGCGCGACTATTTGCAGCGTTACCCGGCGCAGGACAAGCTGGGGCAACTGTTCGCCGGCAGCTGGATCAGCCACGACTTTGCGATTTGGATCGGACAGCCCGCCGGCAACCAAGCTTGGGACCTGGTGAGCGAAGCGCGGGCCATGCTGACCACGAAGAAGGCGGGGCCGACCTTGCCGGCAACCGAACTGGACCGGGCCTGGCAAGAGCTGTACATCGCCGAGGGGAGCGACTGGTTCTGGTGGTTCGACGAGCATCACTCGAGCAGCCAAGACTGGCTGTTCGACCAGTTGTTCCGCAAGCACTTGCAGAACATCTACACGCTGGTGGGCGAAGAGCCGCCGGCGGCGCTGGCCAAGCCGATCGGCACCGACCGCCGGCACGTGCGTCCCTTCACGCAGCCCACCAGCCTGCTGGAAGTGAAGATCAACGGCCGGGAAACGTACTTCGAGTGGGTGAACGCCGGCTTGTACGTCACGTCGGCGGCCCGCGGCACGATGACGATGGCCGATGGGCTGCGGATCACGCGGGTACACTACGGTTTCGACGAGGAGCGGCTGCTGTTGCGTTTCGACACCTTGGGTGCGGCCGCGGCACGGCTGGCCGAGGTTGACGTGCTGCGAGTCGTGTTCCTTCAGCCCAGTGGTTACGAACTGCTGGTGAGCCGTCCGGGCGACGCGCGGCCGACGGCGCGGCTGTATCACAACGACGTGCCGGTGAGCGCGCCGGGATGCGAGGCGGCCTGCGACACGATTCTGGAAGTGGCGGCGCCGCTGCGCGGACTGGGCCTGGCGGCCGAGGCGGCGCTGCACTTTTACGCCGAGCTCTTGCACCAGGATCAGTCGCTGGAGCGCGTGCCGCACGAGGGGGCCATCGAGACCGTGGTGCCTTCGGCCGATTACGAACTCATGATGTGGCAAGCCTGAGAGCCCCCCGTTAAGTCCGAGAAAACGCTGCATGCCCGATTTACGTAAAGATCCGATCGTTGGCCGCTGGGTGATCATTGCCAAGAACCGCGCCAAGCGCCCGCACGACGTGCTGGGCGAAGCAACGCGTCCGGCGGGGAGCGGCTTTTGTCCGTTTTGCGAGGGGCACGAAGCGCACACGCCCGGCGAGATCCTGGCTTATCGCACGCCGGGCACGCACCACGACCGCCCCGGGTGGCGGGTGCGGGTGGTGCCTAACAAGTTTCCGGCCCTGGAGATCGAGGGGGACCTGAACAAGCGCGGCCAGGGCATCTACGACATGATGCGGGGGGTGGGCGCCCACGAGGTGATCATCGAGTCGCCGCGGCACGTGGTGAGCACGACCGAACTGGCGGTCGACCAGTTGCGCGACATTTTCTGGATTTACCGCGACCGGCTGCTCGACTTGCAGCGCGACCGCCGGCTGGTCTACGGCATGGTGTTCAAGAATGTGGGGGCGGCGGCGGGGGCCTCGCTCGAGCACAGCCACAGCCAGCTGATCGTGACGCCGATCGTGCCGATTAACGTGGCCGAAGAGATTGCCGGGGCCCAGGAGTTCTTCCGCTATCGGGGGCGGTGCGTCTTCTGCGACATGATCGACCAGGAGCTGTCGTACGAAAAGCGGATTGTGCTGGATTCGCCGGGCTTCGTGGCGTTCTGTCCGTTCGCGGCCCGGTTTCCTTTCGAGACCTGGATCGTGCCGACGGCGCATGCCAGCCATTACGAGACGCTATCGCGTTCGAGCGCCGAGGAACTGGCCAGCGTATTGCAGCGCGTGATGGCAAAAATTGAAACCGCGCTCGACCGGCCTGCGTACAATTACATCATTCATACCGCTCCGTTTGACACCCAAGCGTTAGACCACTATC
>CAZPED010000097.1:0-9420 GCA_964585335.1 uncultured Planctomycetaceae bacterium
CTCGCCGCCGACGGCCAGCGCGAAACGGCCCCCGGCTTTGCCGTCGCCCAGGCCATGCTGAAGCCGCGCAAGGCGCGGCCTTTCTATGGCCGCCATCCGTGGGTGCTCGATTCGGCCATTGCCCGCATCGTGGGCCCGGCGGCCGATGGCGACGTCGTCGACCTGGTGACCGACACCGGCAAGTTCGTGGCCCGCGGAATCTACAACAGCCGCAGCCGCATTCGCGTGCGGCTCTACACGTGGGACAACACTCAGGCGCTGGACAACAAGTTTTGGCGCGGCCGCTTGGAGACGGCGCTCGCCCTCCGCACGAGCCTCGACCTGGGCGATCCCAATGGCGGGGCGCGGCTGGTGTTCAGCGAGGCCGATGGGCTCAGCGGTCTGATCGTCGACCGCTATACCCAGTGGCTCAGCGTGCAAGTGACCGGCCTGGGCATGGCGCGGCGGCTGGACGACCTGGTCGCCATGCTGGTCGACCTGGTGAAGCCCCGCGGCATCTTTGTTCGCACCGAGAAGGGCGTGGCCACGGCCGAAGGCATCGACCTGCGCGACGGACTCTACTGGGGCGAAGCTCCCAGCGGTCCCGTGTTCATTAACGAAAACGAGCTGCGCTACGGCGTCGACCTGGCCGAAGGTCAGAAGACCGGCTTTTATCTCGACCAGCGCAACAACCGCCGCGTGGCCGCCGGCTACTTTGCCGGGCGCCGGGTGCTCGACATGTTCTGCTACAGCGGCGGCTTCAGCCTCAACGCCGCCCGGCACGGCGCCCACGAAACCCTGGGCATCGACTCCAGCCCAAAGGCCATCGCGCTGGCCAAGGCCAATGCCGAGCTGAACTCGGTCACCATCTCGCGGTTCGAAGCCGCCGATTGCTTCGATGCCCTGCAACAGTTGGCCGCCGAGCGCGAGAAGTTTGGCGCCGTGATCGTCGACCCCCCCAAGTTTGCCCGCAGCCGCGGCTCGCTCGACGAAGCCCTGCGGGCCTACCACAAGCTCAACCGCCTGGCCGTCGACGTGTTGGAACCGGGGGGCATCCTGGTCACGTGCAGCTGCTCGGGCCATGTCTCGCGCGAAGACTTCTTGTTCATGCTGCTGGGTGTCGCCGAACAGAGCGGCCGCGACATTCAGTTGCTCGAAATGCGCGGCGCCGCCCCCGATCATCCGCTCAGCGTCACCTGCCTCGAAGGCGAATACCTGAAGTGCTTCATCTGCCGCGTGGTGTGACTGCCGCTGCGCAGCCCGGCGCAAGCTGGCCGGCATGTGCGCCGTGTCAGGCCGTCGCCTGGTAGAGCTGCCGCACCGAGTCGCGCATCAGCACGACGATCGTAAACACGCCCAGCACGGTGCCGAAGGGGGCGAACGCGCACAGCGTGCCGGCGACCACCAGCGAAAACATCCGCCGTCGATGCCGGGCCAGGCAGCGGCCGGAATAGATCGTGACCGCGGCCGCGGTCCAGCCCAGCAGCACGGCAAACCCGCCGGCCCCCAAGAACAGCAGCCCAACGAGCGGTTCTGGCGGTCCGTTGGCGTGGTTCTGGTTTACCCGCATCCCGCCAAACAGCACGGCCAACCCCAGCCCGACGTGCAGCAAAAACACCGACCCAAACAAAAACTGCAATCCGCCCACGATGTAATGAAACATCGCCAGCAGCCGTAACTGCTCCAGGTCGCTCCGCTGTTGGCTGTCGCTGCTCGCCATGATGCCAGAATATAGCCGCGTCCTTGTTCCACCCGCATCCCGAATCTGCAACCCCCAACCTCTAATCCCTAGCCCCAGCCAGGGATTGCATCCCTTGACCCTCGCCGGCCATCCTGCATACCATGAACTTCAGTGCCGAAGCTAACGTGGCTTTCGGCGGGACCAATATGCCCGTGGGGCTGCCAGGCTGGACTGGCGGAGAGCGGGTGGTCTATGTCGGAAAGGAGGTGACCGTATGTGTAGTGGTAACCAGAGGTGGCTCGTTTAACGAGCAGCCGACGGGCTGCCAGCCTGCGGGGACTCTCATGAGCTTCCAGGCACGTTAGACAGCCAAAATCTGAAGCCTGTAACACGGGAAGCCGGCCGGGGCTCCAAAGCTGCGGCCGGCTTCTTTTTTGCCCCTTCAGGCTGGCCCCATACGACCGCCATAGCCGGTCGGGCCGCTAAGCCCCGCACGCTAACCGTTCACGAGCTGTCGCCCCCCGTCGGTCTCCCCCGGCAAGACCGCTAACCGGCAAGACCGCTAAATTGGCCGCTACATTACAGTAGCCATGGTTGCCGAACCGATTTTGCGAAGCTAGCATAAATAGCCAAACTACAGGACTCGCGACCCCCTTGCCGACTGGGAGGATTATTCGATGCGGCGGAACTGGAAGATCGTGTTGGTGTGGGCTGCGGCGGCGATAACCGCCGTCAATCCGGCTTCGGCGTGCCGTTGGCGTCACGCCCGATTCTGCCCGCCGCCGTGCTGCTACGTCGTCTGCGAGCCCTGCGCTCCGGCCGACTGCTGCAACGTTGAGTCGGGCCAGCCGGCCAATGTCGCCACTCCGACGCCAGCCGCTCCCAGCGAGCCCGCTCCGGCTCCCGTACCGCCGGCCCCCAGTGCCCCGGCCCCCAGTGCTCCGGCGAAGCCGGCCGCGCCGGCTCCCGAGCCCGCGCCTGTGCCGCCCCTTGAGCCAGCAGCGCCGGCCGCGCCCATCGAAGAACCGGCCGCGCCGATCGAAGAGCCGCCCGCGGCAGCTCCGGCCGAGCCCCCCGCGGCCGAACCGGCCGAAGAAATGCCGCTCGAAGAACCGGCCGCTCCAGCCAAACCGGCTGCTCCGGCCAAACCGGCCGACGACGTGGAAGACCTGTTCAAGGAAACCGAATCGAAGCCGGCCGACATGCCCGCTGACGAGCCGGCCAAGCCGGCCGACGAAGTCGAGGACCTGTTCAAGGATCCGGATGACAAGAAGGCCGCCGCCAGCGAACCTGCCGCTCCGGCCGAACCGATGAATCAACCGAGCGAGAAAGAGGTCGAAGACCTGTTCTCCGAGCCCGACAAAATGGCCGACCAGGAGCCGCTGCGCACCTGGGTCGACAACACTGGTAAGTATCGTGTGACCGCCCGGCTGGTTCACGTCAGCTCGACGCACGTCCGCCTGCTGAAAGAAACCGGCAAGTACACGACCGTGCCGCTTACCCGCTTGAGCAGCGACGACCTGGCCTTTGTGCGCCAGCACGCCACCCAGGCCGTGGCCGGAAACTTCTAGACGGCCGCCGCCCTCGGGCAGGTCGATTGGTTTACAATGGCTGCCAGTGGTCGCCAGACCGCTGGCAGCTTTTTTTGTCACTGGCACCAAGGCAGATAGCACACCGTGAATGCGCGACCTTACCGACCGGCGGCGCTTGGCCGCGGCTGGCTTTGTGCGGCAATTCTCGCCCTGCTAATCGCGCCCGCACTGGCCGCCGAGCCCCAGCGGCTACTGCTCATCGGGCAAGGACCCGACGGCCATCCGCGCGGCACGCACCAGTACGAATCGGGGCTCAAGCTGCTGAGCGAACTCTTGAGTGGCACCTCCGGACTTTCCGTGCAAACCGTGAAAGCCGATGAGCCCTGGACCGACGGCCCCCGGCAACTGGCCGAGTGCGACGGCGCCGTGTTGTTTCTGGCCGAAGGAGCCCGTTGGCTGCAAGCCGATCCGCGCCGACACGCGGCCTTCATGCGCCTGGCTCAGCGAGGCGGCGGCCTGTCGGCCTTGCACTGGGCCACGGGCACCAAGTCGGCCGAGCCCATTGCCGCGTTCGTCGCCCTGTGGGGCGGCTGCCACGGCGGACCCGACCGCAAGTACCAGGTGTTCGACGATGCGCAGCTCACACTCCCCGCGCCCTCGCACCCGATCGTCGCCGGTCTGGCCGACTTTCGGGCCCATGACGAATTTTATTACCGGCTGAAATTCACAACCGACAAAGGGCTGCAGCCGCTGGTCGACGTCGCCGTCGACGGCCAGCAGCAAACCGTGGCCTGGTGCTGGAATCGCCCCGATGGCGGGCGCTCGTTCGGCTTTACCGGGCTGCACTTTCACGACAACTGGCAGCGGCCCGAATATCGCAAGCTGGTCAGCCAGGGAGTGCTCTGGACGATGCGGCTCTGGCCCGCGGCTGGCGCCGACTAAGTGGTTTCCACGCCGGAAGTCGCTGGGGCAGGGGCGCCGAGCGGAAACAGATTACTGCGCCGCAATTGGCCGCAGGCCGCGTCGATCTTGTCCCCTTTGCGCTCGCGAACCTGCACGTTGATGCCCGAGCTGCGCAAGATCTCGACAAAGCGGCTGACCGCCCCGGCCGAAGGCGTGCGATAGGGTAGCTCGGCCACCGGATTGTAAGGAATCACGTTCAGCAGCGCCGTGCGGCCACGCAAAAACGCCGCCAGGCTGCGCGCGTGTTCGGGCTGATCGTTCAAGCCGGCCAGCAGCACGTACTCGAACGTCAGCCGCCGACCCGAGACGTCGAAGTATCGATCGGCCGCACGCAAAATCTCGGCCAGCCCGATCGTCTTGTTCACTTTGACCAGCTGATTGCGCAGTTCGTCGTCGGGCGCGTGCAGCGACACGGCCAGGTTGTAGCGGCAGTTTTCGCGCGATAGCCGGTCGAGCGCCGCCGGCAGGCCCACCGTCGAAATCGTAATTCGCCGGGCGCTAATGCCCAGGCCGTCCTCAGCCGTGGCCGCGCCAAGCGCCGCCAGCAGCGCATCGAGATTGGCCAGCGGCTCGCCCATGCCCATCACCACGATGTGGCTCAGCCGCTCCCCCGGCGGCAACAACCGGTCGAGCCGCAGCATCTGTTCGACGATTTCGCCGGCCGTCAGGTTGCGGGCCACGCCGGCCAGGCCGCTGGCACAAAACACGCAGCCCATCGCGCAGCCGACTTGCGTGCTGATGCAGATCGTACGGCGGGCGCCATCGCGCAGCAGCACGCACTCAATCTGCTGGCCATCGTGCAGTTCGAGCAGCAGCTTTTCGGTGCCGTCGTCGGTCCGCTTGTGCAACACCACCCGGGTTGTCCAGAACTGAAACGCCCCGGCCAGCGCGTCGCGCATTGGGCGGGGTAAATCGGTCATGTCGGCAAAGCTTTCGGCCCGGCCAGCGAATAACCAATGCCGCACCTGGCCGGCACGAAAGCGCGGCTGCCCCTGGGCGCTCAGCCAATCGGCCAGAGCTGGCGAGCCGGGTTCGAACACATGGGGCAGGGGCGTCATCTTGGCAGTGGCGGTCAAGCCGCGCGGCGGAAAGATCAAATCGGGCAGACTGGAGCGGACCATGGATTATAGACGCCCGGCGGCCCGTGCGTAGCGGGCGTCCGAGTCTCGCGGGGAATTACCGACGTCGCGGGGCGCGGCGCCTGGTGGCTGGGCGGGCCCCGAGCGAGCTTGCCGAAAAACGCTACTCGGGCTCAAATGTCGGCCAGACGGCCAGCGGATCGCGGCCGGCAAGCGGTGCCAGCCAGCAGCGGCCATGGCAAGTCCCCAGCGAGTGCGGCGTAAGCGAGATAGCGAACCCTTAGCGGCCATCCCAACTTCGGCGAGCAGCTCGCGCGGTTGCTCCCATCCACGCACGAGGAACCCCCGACGATGTCTCACGACGCCATGCCCATCAATCCGCACGACATTCCGCCCGCCAAGCCGGGCATGACCACGGCCGGCAAGGTGCTGTTGGGCGTGGGCATTGGCTGCGGCATTTTCGTGCTGTTGTGCTGCGGAGTGACCGGCGTGTTCATGTTCATGGGCGTGCGGATGGCCCAGCAAGCGCAAGTGACCGATCCGCAGGAGCTTCGCGACCTGACGGCCGACATCGTCACGATTAAAATTCCCGACTCCCTGCAGCCCCAAATGGGCATCAACCTGAAACTGCCGATTGTCGGCACCCCCATGGTCATGGGGGCCATCTATGCCGACGGCACGCTGACCGCGGAACATGGCGAGGCCGAACACCACCCGGAACACAGCGTGCTCGTCATTGGTCAGCTCGGCCAGCAATTCGCCGACAACCCGGACATGCGCAAGCAGCTCGACGATCTGTCGCGCAGCGGCGGCCACGACGAAGACTTCGAAGCCACGGAAACCGACAAGTTCGCCACCACGATCAACGGCGAGCCGGTCGAATTCAGAATCGACAAAGGGCACGGCCACGACGAAGACGACGAGCGCTGGCACGTGGTGCAGCCGTTTATCGGCAAGGGCGGCCCGGCCCTGATCGTGCTGCACCTCAAAACGGCCGACTTCACCAAAGAGCAAGTGCTCGAAATCCTGCAATCGATGAAATAGCAACGCGCGTGGGCTCAGTACCCCGCGCTAGCTGCCCAGAATCTCGCGCAACCGCTCGGCCAGCTGCCCGCTGACCAGCGCCGCTTCGAGCTCCTCGAAGTCGCGGTACAGCTCGTGGCTGAGGAACTTGACGGCCCAGTTGTGCTTGAGCGGGCTGACGGCGATCACCGCGCGGCCATTCTGATAGGCTTCCCACATCTCGACGGCCGTGCCCATCGAGGCCTCGGGCACGAAGGCCACGACCACGTCCACCTCGCGGCAGAGCGCGTTGTGGTGCAAGAACACCCCGCGGGCGCGCTGGTCGTCGTAGTTGAGCGAATCGGCGTGGTCGGCTAGTGGATCGTAGATGTCGGCCTGCGGAAAATGCTCGGCCAACAGTTGCTTGAGCCGACCGCGGTAGTCCTGGTTGTGAATCGTGGCTGCCAGGTGCGAACCTTGCATGATGCCGGCCAGAAAGAAACGCATGAGGCTGTCGACCACTCCCGGAGGTGCACTTCACGGCAGGTTCGCCGCGTGAACGGCCAAGGCCCTCCGCTGTCGCGGCGGCCGGCGATAACCTAGGATAGAAAGAGACGGCCGAGCCTGGCAAGCGTGCGGCCAATCGTCCCCACACCGCAGGATTGCTTCATGACCAAGACAATTGCCGCCAAACGAGACAAGTCGCCAGCCGTCGCCGCCAACGGGCACGCCGTTCATAACTTCGACCGCAAAGCCGCGCTGGCGATGGTCATGGAGCTGATGGCCATCGAGGGGCCCAGCGGCGGCGAGGCGGCCGTGGCCCGTTACATCACCGATCACCTGCGGGCCGCCGGCGCGCCGGCCTCGGCCATTCGCTTCGATCAGGCCAACAAGAAAACGCCCATCAAGGGCGAGGTCGGCAACCTGATCTTGCAACTACCCGGCACGCTCCGCGCGCCGCGCCGGATGCTGATGGCTCACATGGATACCGTGCCCATTTGCGTGGGCGCCAAACCGGTGCGCAAGGGCGAGGTCGTGCGTTCGGCCAATCCGGCCACGGGGCTGGGTGCCGACGATCGGGCCGGTGCGGCCGTCGTGCTGCACACGGCGCTGCACGTGCTGCGCCACAAATTGCCGCACCCGCCGCTGACGTTTCTCTGGACGATTCAGGAGGAAGTCGGCCTGCAAGGCGCCCGCAACGTGCAGTTGGGCCTGCTCGGCAAACCGCGGCAGGCCTTCAACTGGGACGGCGGCGCGGCCCACCAGGTGACGATCGGCGCCACGGGCGGTTACCGCATCGACATCGCCATCGAGGGGCTGGCGGCCCACGCCGGCGCCGCCCCGCAGAACGGCATCAGCGCGATCGCCATCGCCTCGTTGGCCATTGCCGACCTGGTGCGCGAAGGCTGGCACGGCCTGATCATTAAAGGACGCCACAGCGGCACCAGCAACGTCGGCGTCATCCGCGGCGGCGACGCCACGAACGTCGTCACCGACCACCTGGAGCTCAAGGCCGAAGCCCGCAGCCACGACCCCAAATTCCGCGAGCGCATCGTGGCGGCTATCGAACGGGCCTTTCAACATGCCGCCCGGCAGGTGAAGAACGCCGCCGGCCAGTGCGGCAGGGTGCGGTTCGAGGGGCGCCTCGACTACGAGTCGTTCTTGCTCAAGAGCAACGAGCCCGTGGTGCAAGCCGCCGAAGCGGCGCTGCGGGCCGTGGGGATCGACCCGCAACTCAAGGTCAGCAATGGCGGGCTCGACGCCAACTGGATGACGTCGCACGGCATTCCCACCGTCACGCTGGGCTGCGGGCAGAACCAGATCCACACGACCGGCGAATTTCTGGACATCGAAGCGTTCGAGCAGGCTTGCCAGATCGGGCTGCAACTGGCGACCACGGCCGACTGATCACGCGCAACGAGCGATACGCTTGCCATGGAACTCGACGACGAACTTTGCCTGTGCTTTCACGTCACCAAGCGCAAGGTGATCAACTTCATTCGCGTCGAAAAGCCCTCGCGCCCCGGACAACTGAGCGAGTGCTTTGGCGCTGGCACGGGCTGCGGCTGGTGCCGCAAGTACCTGCGGCGGCTATTTGACGAGCATCGGGGCACCGCGCCGGCCGAACCCGAAATGAGCGCCCAGCAGTACGCCAGCGCCCGCAGCCAATATGTGCGCGAGGGCGGTGGCACGCCGCCGCCCGGCGCGACGCCTATCGAGCCCTCGGCTCCGGGCCCTGAGATCACCTGAGCCAGGAAGAGCATCCGCCGCGTTTCATCCGAGCCGTTTTCCTTCCAACAGCTGACGCTGAGCTTTCAAGCGGCTTCAAGGTCGGCTGGCACGGACTGCGGCTTGCTACTCGGCCACGATCCCGACAGCGTTGGCGTTGGGGTCCGGGTTGTGCTGGTGGTCGTGGGGAATGCGTCGATTGTCCCGCGCCGGCTAGCCGCCGTCCTGGGGCAAGGTGAACCAGTCGAGCGGCTATAATTGGGCCATGAGCCGTACATGGCGAAACGTGCTGATCGCGGTCGCGGTACTCGCTTTCTTGGCAGCAATGCTCTTGCCTGCCATGCAGCCGGGGAGCGTTTCCGATTGGCCTAAAGAGCCTCAGGACCAAGATTCAAAGTGAACCACTACCTCCCTAGCCAAAGAGGAACGGGCTATCGGCAAATACCGATCACTACAATTGCCGAGGATGTGTCGCATCGAGATTCGGTCCACTCGTATTTCGTGCAATTGGCGGACGTGAATGCCTTTTTCCTGCGACAGAAGCACAGTCCGAATTCTTACATCAAGCGGAAGGGCGCAAGGAACTGGCTAGATCGCTTGGATACATCGCTGTGCAAAGTGGCGAGTAGCAGTGATCCGCAAGGGATCGTGCGCCTATAAAAAAGGGCCGGCGAGACATGCTCCCCAGCCCGGTGGCTCCTACTCCACGGGTCGAGCCCGGTTTCAGAACCAGTGGTATACTATCGGCTAATTCTGACGTGTCAATTCGAGTTAAGTCACTAATTGGCCTAAAGTTGCGCCAGACAAGGAGTTGCGGCTGTCGATTTTCTCGGAATTGCAGCCTACTCCGGCGAGTCACGGCACTCTGCGAATTGAGCGCCACCGCCCCCTGCTACAATCCCGGTATGAGCGACCGCAATAGCCACCAGCGTGTGCTGATAGTGTCTGCCGTTTG
>CAZPED010000098.1:0-9406 GCA_964585335.1 uncultured Planctomycetaceae bacterium
TTCGCTCTCCGAAACCCTTTACGGCGAGCTGCGCCCTTACAACATTGGCGCCACGGCCGTTTGCCCGTCGTTTTTTCCCACGAACATTCTGAATAGTGGCCGCTTTCAAAACGCGGACCAAAAGAAGGTGGCCGAGAAGCTCATGGCCCAATCGCGGGCCACGCCCGACGACGTGGCCAAACGGGTCGTGCGGGCTGTGGAGCGCGGCGAGCTTTACGTGTTCGTGCCGGCCGTGGCCAGCATCTTTTGGCGGTTGAAGCGGCTGATGCCCAAGACCGTGCTGAAGCTGATCTCGGGCCGGCAGCGGCAGGCCGCCACGGACGTCGGCCCGCGTTAGCCTGCCACGAGACGTTTTCGAGGCACCGACTGGCCGCGAGGAGCAACGCGTGCTTGGACTGAAATCGATCACCACGGAGCGCTGGCTGGCGCAGGTCGACAGCGACCTGGCATCGATACTGATCGACCACGCGCACTGCGAGAAGAAGGCCGCCGGCACGGCGATGAATTTGATATTTGCTTACGGCAGCGGCCGGCCCGAGCTGTGCCGCGAGTTGTCGGCGATCGTGATCGAAGAGCTGCAGCATTTCGAGCTGGTGCTGGCGCTGCTCGCGCGGCGGGGCATTGGCTTCACGTCGCTCAAGCCCAGTTCGTACGGCCGGAAGCTGAACGACCTGGTGCGAAAGAGCGAGCCCGAGCGGGCGATTGACCGGCTGCTGGTGGCCAGCCTGATCGAGGCGCGCAGCTGCGAGCGATTTTCGCGTTTGCGCGAGCACGTGGACGATGCCGAGCTGTCGGAGTTCTACGGCAGCCTGTTTGAATCCGAGGCGCGCCACCATAGTACGTACGTGCAGTTTGCCTGCCAATTTGGCGAGGCTGCGGAGGTGCGCAATCGTCTCGAAGAGCTTTCGTTGGCCGAGGCGGAAATTATTGCCGCCGGCGACGAAATGGCCCGGATGCACAGTTAGCGCGTCCGCTTTTTAGTCGGCTGGTGCCCCGCGAAGCCGTTTCGGCACGACCCTCACAGTCGGCTCACACGGCACGCCGCGAATTGCGGGAAACGTTTGCCAATCCGGGGCAAACCAATCACAATGGAGGAGATCCCGCAGGGGCAGCGGGAGCACGTCGCTTGTGACACAAGGAACTGACTTTGAGGCTTCCCAAGATTTCTGGCGGTCGCATTGTGCGCGCGAAGCGCGGCAAACGGGCCCCCGCGCCTCCAAAGCGGTCGAAGTTGGGGCTGGACCTCCTCGAAGATCGGCTGCTGCTGTCGGCTACCAGCACGGTCGACCCGCAGTTTCGCGACCTGGTTTCGGTGACTGTCGTGGGCCGGCAGTTGTTCTATAACAACTCGGCCTTCGACGGCAACAACCCGGGCATTTCGAGCGACGACGATTCGGCGGTCGCCACGGACAAGACGGCGCTGCTGCCCGGCCAGACCGCCACGTTTGCCAATTATTCGAGCTATAGCCGCGGCATCAATGGCGTGATGATCGACGTGCAGGGGCTGCCCTCTTACACGCTGGCGGCCAGCGATTTCGAATTCCGCGTCGGCAACACCAACGATCCGGCCAGTTGGACCACGGCGCCGGCGCCCACGTCGATCAGCGTGCGGCTGGGCGTGGGCGATCAGGGTTCCGACCGCGTGGAGATCGTCTGGGCCGACGGCGCGATCGTGGGCAAGTGGCTGGAAGTGACGATGAAGGCCACGACGTCGACCGGACTGGCCACGCCGGACGTGTTCTACTTCGGCAGCGCGATCGGCGAGACGGGCGACAGCCCGGCCAACGCGCAGGTCAACGCGGCCGACCAGTCGGGCGCGCACAACAACCCGCGCGACGCGGGGAACCCGGCGCCGATCGACTTTGCCTTTGACTTTAACCGCGACGGGCTGGTCAACGCCGCCGACGAGGCGATTGCCGCCGGCCACACGACGACCGCGGCCACGGCGCTGCAGCTGATCAGCCCGCCGGTGAAGACCTACCCGGCCACGGTCGAGCGGATGGCCACGGGACTGTTCCAGTGGGGCGACGGCGGCTACGCGGCCTTCAACAACCCGGCCATCGTGACCACGAAGAACGGCGTGGTGCTGGCCTTTGCCGAAGGCCGCAGCACGCGGCAAGACGCGCAATCCTATGCGATCGTCATGCGGCGCAGCACCGACGGCGGCGTCACCTGGTCGGACCCGACGCAAGTGTACGGCGTGGCGCCGCGGACGGGCGTCGTCATCAGCCAGCCCGCGCCGATCGTGGACCTGGTGACGGGCGACGTCTTTTTGCTATTCAATCGCGGCGGGCTCGACAGCGCCAGCAACGTGCCGCTGTTGTCGGACGTGCTGGTCACCAGCACGAGCGACGACGGGCTGACCTGGTCGGCCCCCAAGGACATTACCTCGTCGGTCAAGGTGACCGCGGGGAACAATCCCGGCCCGCCGGGCTACTGGCCCGATACGCCGTGGGGATGGATTGTCGTCGGCCCCGGACACGGCATTCAGTTGCAGCACGGCACCCACGCGGGGCGCTTGCTGGTGGGGGGCGATCACCGCTACACGGCCGACGGTTCGGGTACTTCGTGGTCGCAGGTGTTCTATTCCGACGACCACGGTCAGACCTGGCACTTGGGCGGCGGACTGCCCGGACCCGATGCCACGCGGGGCGCCGGGCTGAACAACATGTCGAACGAGAACACGCTGGTCGAACTGAGCAACGGCAGTATCCTGATGAATTCGCGGGTGCAGATTCAGCAGGCGCGCTACCGGGGCCGCGCGTTCAGCAGCGATGGCGGCATGTCGTTTGGCGCCATGGTGCCCGAGCGCGATCTGTTCGTCTACCAGGTCGAGGGCAGCATGCTGCGGCTCGACAATGGCGTGATCCTGTTTTCGTCGCCGGCCAGCACCGACATCTTCGACGAAATTCGCCACGAACTGACGATTTGGGCCAGCTACGACCAGGGACAAAACTGGACCAAGCTGAGGGTCATCGACTTTGGCTACGCCGGCTACTCGGACATGACGCTGGTCGGGCCCGACACCGTGCTGCTGACCTACGCGCGCAGCCGCGAGGGTGGCCTGGGCCAGGGAGATAATTCGGCGCTGACCTACGAGTTCATGAGCGAGGTCGCGCTCGTGCGGTTCAACGTCGATTGGCTGCTCAGCGCCGACCCTTACCAGTTCACCTGGTTCTTCAACGAGGGCACGCCCGGCAGCAAGGCCACGTCGACCGGCTACTCGATCCAGGATTACGGCCCCTGGGATCAGCGGGCTTGGGCGCGGGCCTCGAACCCCGACCTGGCGTATCAATACGTGGCGGGCGCGGGCACCAACAGCGCGCTGCACATTACCGACGATCCGAACACCAACGGCGTCATTCTGACGCAAGCCTATAACACGGCGCTCGAGGCGCTGCCCACGACCAGCTTTACCGTCGAACTGGAAATGAAAACGACGGACAGCGACGGCGTGATCATCGGCACGCGGCCGACGATTCGCAACTGGACGTTGCAGGTGATCGGCGGCAAGCTGCAGTTCTCGATCTTCGACACGGTGACCACCTCGCTGATTACGAGCGGGCAGCGGATCGACGATGGCCAGTGGCACCAGATCGTGGCCACGCGCGACGCCGTCGACGGCAAGTTGCGGCTGTATATCGATGGCGCCCAGGCGGCCGATCCGGTCAACGACATGGCCGTGCGGCCCATCGGCCGGCTGGATCACGTGCCGGTCGACGCCATGTACCTGGGCACATACAACAATTTCGACGCAGCCAGCCGGCTGGACTTTACGATCGACACGCTGCGATTCACGCGCGCGGTGGTCGACCCGCAGGATTATCTGGCGGTTGGTCAGCCCACGCCGCGGCCGCCCGACCCGCCGACCTATTTGCCCAACAATCCGACCACGCTGCCGGGATTGCAGCTCTGGCTGCCGGCTTACGATCCGACTCGCTATTTCAGCGACTACGGCTACTATGCCAGCTTGCTGCCCGACCAGATCTTTCCGGGCGCCGCCACGCGGTCGATGATCGAGGCTTCGCCGAATGCTTACCGGGTGCAGGTCGACAACCAGTATCGCCAGGTGCTGTATGGCGACGACTCGGTGATTGGCCCCTACTGGCAGCACAACGCGCAGGCGGGCATGGCATACGGATCGGAATGGGTCGTACACAGCCTGTCGAGCAGCCTGACCCCCAAGACGTTCGACTTCGTGCAGAACACCAGCGTGTTCACGCTGTCGACGTTCTTGAACATTGGCAGCTCGACCGGCAACTACATGACGATTTTCGACACGAGCGAGGCCTCGCAGTCGAAGCCCGGTTTCAGCCTGTTCGTGCAGTCGGACGGCTCGGTGTGGCTGGCGATTACCGGTGGCACCGACGGGACCAAGCGATTCTACGAAAAAGCCCCCCTGCCCCAGCTGGCCCCTGGCCAGTGGTATCACCTGGCCGTCGTGGGCAACGGCGCGGGACAGGCGGTCAAGTTCTACCTGACCGCCGTGAGCGCCAACCAGGTTGCGGGAGTCAATTCGACCAGTACGTTGGCCGGCAGCGATGGCACGTATGCCACGGATGCCAATCACGAACTGGTCATTGGCGGCCGATCGGGCGCGCCCTCGGGCGCCGCGGCCTTCAACGGCGGGCTAGTCAACGAAGCGATCTTCGACCAGGCGCTCACGCAACAGCAGATTCAACAGCTGTTCTTGTTCGGCAAGGGGCTGACCGAGGTGCAGACCACCTGGACCAACCCCGCCAACGCGCTCGACGTGGAGGGTGACGGCGACGTCGACGCCCGCGATGTCGTGGTGCTGGTCAGCTGGTTGCTCACGCATCCGGACGGCAACTTGCCGACCGACAGCGGCGGTCCCCCTTACTACGACGTCAACGCCAGCGGCCGCGTGACGGCAGCCGACGCGCTGCAAGTGATCAACTGGGTGCTCGTGCATGCCAGCCCGGCCGTGGCCACGAGCGCAACGGTCGTGGCCGAGCCGCTCACGGTGCTGACCACCGCGGACTCGACCAGCAACGTGGCGGCCGAATCGCTCACTTCCGGCGACACGGGCATTGAGAGCGGCCGTCTCGGCCCCACGGCAATCGACGCCAGCGTGGCCGGTTACTGGGCATCGTCGACGTCCGTGGGCGGTACGACGGCCGGGCCGACCGACGAGCCCGCGTTGCGACTGGCCGAGCCGGCGACGGCGGCCGTCAGCGCGGCCGCGCCGGACGCTGCCGTGGCCTTCGCCGAGCTGACCGCGCCGAGCCAAGGTACGACGGATACGCGGCTTGACGAGACCGCGGCGGACGAATTCTTCCGCACGCTGGACGGCTAAACGACACACGGCCCGCCTGCGCCGCGCGGGGGAAGCGCGGGCCGACGAGCCGTGTTGCCTCTCTAGACGAAGCGTGGCCAGTGACGGCTACTTGGCCAGCTGGCAGTTGCTGAAGACGATTTGCCGGGTGCCGGCGCCGCCCTTCTTGGCGGCAATCTCGGTGATCACCTTGGGCAGGTCAAATCCGCCCACGGTCTGCCAATCGTTGAAGTAGGCCAGGCTCGTGCGCAGCTCGCCCGACTTGGCGTCGAAGAAGTTCATGGTGAAAGAGCGCGGCAAGTACTCGTTCTTCGAGTTGCGCACGATCTCGAGCACGCTGATCGTGAACCGCATCGGTCCCATCAAGCGGTTGACCTCCATGATCACGTCGTCCTTCAGACGGTAAGCGCTCTGCAGGTTGGGATCGCCCAGGTCGATTTTGCGCCCTAGCGGATGCGAGGCGTCCTGGTCGGCGTAGGTCACGTCGCCCTGCACCACGTCGCCGTCGGGCATGCGGTGTTGCACCAGCGAGTTGAGCTGCTCTTCGACCCAGTCGGCCAGCGGCGACTTGGGCATGTCGAGCTCGACGGTGCCGTTGGAGTCGATCGTGGCTTTGCCGGTCACCTGCTGAGCGCCGTCGGTCACGGTCAGGTCGGTCGTGAAACCGGGGAAGTCCTTCCAGATGGCGCGACCGGCCCGGGCCCGATTCAGCGCTTCGAGCGCGGTGAGCTCTTGCGGCGCGGCCGTTTGGGCCGGCACGTCCAGCGTTACGGTGCAATAGTGCCAGGTCTGGGAGAACTTCTTGCCGTTGTGCTCGCCGGCCGCGGCGGGTTCGATGTGGGCGGCACGAACGGCATAGCGGCCGCCATGGGCCAGCTTGGCGACGACCGAGCCGGCCTGGTCGGCCTTGAACTCGTGCTGCTCGCCGACCGGATCGACCACCACCACTTCGCCGCCAGAAGCGGGCTTGCCTTGATAAAGCACTTGCAGCTTGAGCTCCTTGCCGGCCAATTGCGGCACTACGTCGAGCTTCAGCTTGGGCGCGCGGGCCAGCTTTTCGGCCTGCTTCGACCAGTCGCCCGAGAGATGCTTGGCGTAGTACTGCAAGAGCAAGCCGGCCGGGCCGCGCTGATAGACGCCATAATCGCAGGTGGCCTCGATGGCCGCGGCGGCCGCCGTGGGGCAGGCGGCCGACAGCACGGCGTCGTCGGCGTTCTGAGCCGGGCTGACCTTCAGGTCCTGGCCCTGGTCGTCGTCGGCCGTGCGAACCCAGAGCTTCGTGTGGGCCACCTTGCCAACCAGGTGCGGCTCGCCCGGCGTGGGCTGCTCGCCAAAGAAGACGCGGACTTGCGAGCCGCCGGCGGCCGGTTGCGTATCGACCCAAATAAAGTGCGCGCGGGCCGTCGAAACGGCCGCGACGGTTAGGAGTGCGGCGCTGAGCAGGATTTTACGAAGCATGAACGTTGTTCCTTGTAAACTGCGAACGAAAAGCTCCAACGGGGCCCGGCAGCGCGGGCCGCGCTGATCGGGGGTTAGGGAAGGTTCTTATCGATGGTCTCGCCGCCGTCGCGCGTGGCCATGGCCTTGTAGACCGTGGTGTCGATCTCGTCGGCGATGAAGCGAACGCTGGCGTCGACGAACACGAAGTTCACGCCGCCGGCATGGTCGCTGCGAAACGCCTCGGCGCCGAGCGGGAAGAATCCGTAGTCGAACGGCTCCTGCACGCGGCTGTTGAGCGGGCCGGCGGCCGATCCCCAGGTGACGCCCGGGTAGGCCACGGCCCAGCGCGTCATGCCGAACATGTTGCCGGGCTTGCAGGCGGGGGTCCAAGGCAGGTTGGTCAGGCCATAGTTCGTCTCGCCCAGCAAAAACGTGCTCGACGTGCCGTCTTGCGTCGAGATCTTGGCGATCGTCGTAATGCCGTACTTGGGATGGATGATGGCGCCGTTGTGGGGCGGCATGTTGAAGCCGGGCTGCGTGGGAGCAAACGAGTTGGTCGACCCGGTCGAAACCATGTAGCTGCCGGGGGCGCCCACTTCGCTGCACGCCGGGTCGGGGTCGGGAACCTGCCTCGGCAGGTTCATGTTCGGGCAGAGATAAATGGGAAAGATCGTGTTCGAAACCTGGATGTTGCCCGGCGTGGACTTGTAGCCCTTGCCCGGGTCGAACAGGGCCGCGGAAGTGCCCTCTTCCAGTTGCGGCAGCAAGGCGAATAGCGGACCGGTGCCGCCGCCCACGGTGCCGCCGTCGAGCCGGGCCGGGGGCAGCTTGCGGTTGGCGTCGTGATAAACGTGCATTGCCAGGGCGATCTGCCGCAGGTTGTTGCGGCACGACGCGCTGCGGGCCGCCTCGCGAGCGGCTTGCACCGCCGGCAGCAAGATAGCCACCAGCACGCCGATGATCGCGATCACGACCAGCAGCTCCACGAGCGTGAAGCCGCGCGCGGTAGCAGGCTTGCAAATTGCTGACGTCGACGTCCGTTTCATGGTGTCACGCATGGAACTTCAAACGCCCCGGAGACTGGCTCCGAGCCTGAGCCGGTCTCCGGGGGCAAGGAGAGACGCTACGTAACGATGGACTTCAGCCGGCACGCCGCGAACGAGCGCGGCGGCGAGCTTGCCAGCCCAACAGCGGCAGGGCGCACAAGCCCAGCACGATGGTGGCCGGTTCGGGTACGGGGGTAATCACCAGCGCCGGAGCAAGCGTGCCGCTGACGGAGCTGAATACGGGGATGACCCAGTTGGGCGAGGTGCCCACGGGGGCATTGGCGGCCAGGCCCAAACCGTTGTTCGCAACCGCGCCATCGAGCCAGTCTTTGACCAGCGACGTCACGTCGAACGATACCAGTTGGTTGATGCCGCTGATCGAGGCCGAGCTGTACTGCCCGCCGCTACCGGGGAAGTTGGCCCAGGTCAGGGTCGATTCGGTCCAACCGGCGTTGAGCGCGAACAGATCAACCAGCACGGGGCTACCGGCCGAGGGGCTGGCGCCAAAGCCGGTGACCGTCGAATCGATGACCCAGAGCTGGAGCGTGGCCGACTGCACCTGGGCGCTCGAGAGGCCGACGCTCGACAGGTCGAACTGGATGGCCGACTTGACGTCGTGACCGGTCGTGGTGGCGCCGGCGGGCAGCCAGGCGCCGAACGGCGGCGAGCTGAGATTCACGGACGACAGGAATTGATAGCCAAACGAGTCCTGGCTGGGAGCCAAGGTGACCGCTTGTGCGGTGCTGCACGCGGCCGAGACAGCAAGCGACATCAGGATGAAAAACACTCGGCGACTCATGACGATTCGTACCTCTGCTTCATAGGTGGGAACGGGATGACCAACGCACACGCTCGAGACTCAGTAGCTGCTCCTTTCATTTCAGGAACCGGACCGCGGGGCGAGCAGTCGGCTGGGAGCACCCCGCGTTAGAGCGAAGCGATAGTGAGCCCAGGCCAGATGCATCGATCGCGATCGAGCGTGGCGGGCGAGTCGGCAGAGGAATGCCGGGTGGCGGGCTAGCTCAGGAAATTGAGAACCGGTCTCAATTAGGCCCCATCATATCCGCTAGGATCCGCGCGTCAAGCTGGGGGCCGAAAAAGATGCTTCTTGCGTAAGTCATTTTATTGTTGTGTTTTGCAGCGATAGATCGCGTTGCGGCAAGTCAGCGAACGCGGTAACCGGCAATGTTGTTGACACTGAGTCTCAATAAAGTTACAACAGGCACGCTGTGCTGATTTGTCCGATTTCTTCGACGCCAGGTGTGCGGTTATGAATGACCCCAAGCCCGAACACGAACAACGCCACGACGGGGACCCGCGCGAGGTCAACTCTCAGGAGCTGATGCAGGGCCAGCGCGAGATCATTATCCGTCATGCCGGCGAGGCCTACCGGCTGAGCGTGACTCGCGCGGGAAAGCTGATTCTGCGCAAGTAGCAGAGCTGGGGCGCGTACGGCGCGGCGCAATCGGTCAGCGCCCGCCGACAGCCCGCGCGACCGCGTGGACACCGCGCACTTCTAGAAGGTTTTGACCAGCGAACCGCCGTCGACGACCAGCACCGCGCCGGTAATGTAACTGCCCCCTTCACTGGCCAGCAGCGGTGCCGGCCCCGCCAGTTCGCGTGG
>CAZPED010000099.1:0-9348 GCA_964585335.1 uncultured Planctomycetaceae bacterium
GCCCCGGCTGCGCGAAGTTTACGAGGCGGCGCTCGAGCATCCCGCCGTGGTCGGGTTGGCCATCGGCACGCGTCCGGACTGTGTGCCCGACGACGTGCTGGATCTGCTAGGGCAAATCGCGCAGCGGACGCACCTCTCGGTCGAATACGGACTGCAAACCATCCACGACCAGTCGCTCGATTGGATGAACCGGGGGCATCATTACGATGCCTTCTTAGACGCGATGGCGCGAAGCCGCGGTCGGGGCTTCGAAATCTGCGCGCACGTCATGTTGGGGCTGCCCGGCGAAAGTCACGAGATGATGCTCGACACGGCGCGTGAAGTGGCGCGGCTGAAGCTCGACTCGGTGAAGATTCACAATCTGTACGCCGTGAAGGACACACCCCTGGCCGATCAGGTGGCCCGCGGCGAAGTGACGCTGATGGAGCGCGACGAGTACATCGGTACGCTGGTCGATTTCCTGGAACTACTGCCGCCCACGACCCTGGTGGAGCGGGTCAGCGGTGACGCGCCCCCCGACTATTTTGTCGGCCCGGCCTGGTGTCTCGACAAGCCGGCGGTGCGGTTGGCGCTGACGGCTGAACTCGAGCGCCGCGACAGCTGGCAAGGAAAACGCTGGGCCGGCTGAAGGGTCGGCGGCGCATCGCCATCACCGGTTGGAACTTGATCGTAGAATCGCCATGTCCGAGCCCATCGCTTATTTGAACGGCCAGATCGTTCCAGCCAGCCAGGCCACGGTTTCGGTTTACGATGCCGGGTTCGTGCAAGGCACGACCGTGGCCGAACAGCTGCGGACGTTCGGCGGCGAGCTGTTTCGGCTGGAAAACCACGTGGAGCGGCTGTTCCGCTCGCTGGCCATCTTGGAACTCGAGCTGGGCCGCGCGCCGGCTGAACTCATGCAGGCCGCCCGCACGCTGGTCGAGCACAATCACCCGCTTTTGGGCACAGGAGACGACCTGGGGCTGGCCATGTTTGTCACGCCCGGGCCCTACGCCGCCATGACGCCGCAACTGACGGGGCCGACAGTTTGCCTGCACACGTTTCCGCTGCGATTCGGGATTTGGGCTGGCAAGTACCAGCAGGGCGAAGCGCTGGCCACGACCGAAGTCGAGCAGGTATCGGCTCGCTGTTGGCCGCCGGAACTGAAGTGCCGCAGCCGGATGCACTACTTTCTTGCCGATCGGCAGGCGCGCACGCGGCGCCCTGGCAGCCGGGCCTTGATGTGCGACGAGGACGGATTTATCACCGAGGCGACGACGGCCAACGTCGTTCTCTATCGTCATAAGGAAGGGCTGCTAATGCCCCCCGAGGAAAAGGTGCTGCCAGGCATTAGCCTGGCCGTGACGCTCGAACTGGCCGACGACATGGAAATCGATTACGCGCAGCGCGATTTGACTCCCGCCGACGTAGCCCTGGCCGACGAAGTCTTTCTGACGAGCACCTCGCCGTGCGTGTTGCCGGTCACGCAGTTCAACGGCCGGCCAGTGGGGCAGGGTGTGCCGGGGCCGATGTTCCAGCGATTGATCAAGGCCTGGAGCGGCGTGGTCGGTTTGGACGTCGTCGAGCAAGCGAACCGCCTGGCGGGACGCTAACGGCCCCCGAGCGCGTCGTTGATCACGCTCATGTAGAAGCCGAACACGCGGAAAATGAAAAAGATGATGATGCCCGCGATCAGGGCAAAGACGGCCAAGCCCAGGAGTGCCGTGAGCGTGTTGAGCGCCAATTTGGCCTCTTCCTGATACTGGGCCGAAATGTTGCCCATCGATTCGACGAGTTGGCCGCTTTCTTCGCCGACCTGCACCGCGTCGAGAAAGCCCAGCGGAAAGGCGCCCGTGGCGCGAAACGCCTCGTGAACTTCGTTGCCGGCGCGAATTTGCGCCATGACCGACTCGATGTGCTGCGTGTAAAGCACGTTTTGCGTGCTGGCCAGCGACATCCGCAGCGCATTACGCAGCTCCATGCCCGAGTTGAGCGTGACGTGCATGGCCCACGACAAACGGGCCAGGGCGACCGTCTCGAGTGCGCGGCCCAGCCGGGGTGTGCGCATCAGGGCCTTTTGAATCGGGGCGACCCAGAGCATGCCGCGCACCGTAGCCCGGTAGACCAGGAACAGCCCGAAGGCGATGGTGCCCAGCAGCGCCAGGTACGTGACCAGGCCGCTGGTGCCGCGGAGGCCGAAGCCGAGCATGTCGACGCCGTTGTCGGCCAGTTGTGGAATGGCGCCCATCAGCCAGATCACCAGCCCGATGACCGACAGTGCGAGCGTCAGTTCGATGAGCGGCCAGGTAATCGACGACAGTAAGTTGCGCCGCATTTGCAGCTGGTGCTCGTAGTGCTCGGCCAGTTGGCGGCAGACTTCGGGCAAGTGGCCGGTTTCTTCGCCGACCTTAATCAGCTCGCGGAAGAACTTGGGAAAATAGTTGCCGGTTTCGGACAAGCTGTCGCTGATCGTGCGGCCTTCGGCCACTCCCTCGCGTACGTCGGCAAAGCGGCGGCGGCCGAAACCCTGGGCGTTTTGGGCTTCGCGGGTCCACACGGTGCGCACGTCGACCCCCGCGCCCAGCGAAAGGGCCAATCGGCGGCAAAGTGCCGCCAGCGGTTTGAGTCCAATGTGCGGTTCGCCCAGCATGATTGCGCGACGGGGTTAGGAGTGCGTGGCTGTCCCCCGCTTGTAGCTTACCCGAGCACGTCGCGCGGCGGCAAATCGCAGCGCGACGCCGGCCCTTCTAGCGGCCAGCGTATCTGCTACAATTGTCGTTTTTCAGCGGCCAAACCCACGTTGACCATGCAGCCACTGCGCTCGGTGACAATCGTCGGCGTCGGCCTGATCGGAGGCTCGATCGGCCTCGCCCTGCGCAAGCGGCAACTGGCCGCGGAAGTGGTGGGCGTGGGGTCGCGCCCAGAGACCCTCAGCGCGGCACTCGAAGTGGGGGCCATTTCGCGCGTGGCTGCGGACTTGCCCACCGCCGTCGCTCAAGCGAGCCTGGTCGTCGTCTGCACTCCGGTGGGATACATTGTCGACCAGGTGCGCGCGATCGCGAAAGTTGCCGGGGCGAAGCTGCTGGTCACGGACGCTGGCAGTACGAAGGCCGAAATTGTTGGACAGATCGACGCGGTGGCCGGGGGCGCCGATTGGAACCCCGCGGTGCGATTTGTCGGTAGCCATCCCTTGGCCGGCAACGAAAAGCGAGGACCGCGACACGCCGACCCCGAGCTGTTTGCCGGGCGCGTGGTGGTGGTCACGCCCGGTCAAGCGACCGCCGCGGACGACGTGCGGACGGTCGCACAGTTTTGGCAGGCGCTGGGTGCCCGGGTGATGGAAATGTCCCCCGAGGATCATGATTTAGCAGTCGCGGCCACCAGTCACCTGCCCCATCTGGCGGCGTCGGCCATTGCGGGCTCGACCCCGGAGCGTTACGTTACGCTTACTGCCAGTGGATGGCAGGACACGACGCGCATTGCTGCCGGCGACCCTCTGTTGTGGCGGCAGATCATGTTGGCCAATCGCGCGAATTTGCTGGCCGCGCTGTCGCGCCTGGAAGACTCGCTTGCCCAATGGCGGCAGGCCCTGGAGTCGGCCGACGCTACGGCCCTGGAACGTCTTCTTACGGAGGCCAAGCGTATCCGCGATGCTGTGGGAAGTTGATATCTATCCGGCCGCTGGCGAGACGGATCGGGCGGGTCTGGCCGTGGCGGCCGCCGCGGAACAATTGGGCGCAGCTCATGGGCTGCGCGTGGCCGCCGCACACGGCTATCTGATTCAAGGGCCGCTGTCCGCCGAACAGGTCGACCGGATTGCCCGTGAACTACTGGTCGATAACGTCGTCGAGCGGGCGGTGATTGCCGCCGTGGGCGATTCGCGGCTTGTCGATGCGCAAGCGGCCGGCCTGGCCGGAGAAGGCTGGCAACCGATCTACGTGCTGCCCAAGCCAGGGGTGATGGACCCGGTAGCGCAAAGCGCCCTGGGCGCCGTCGCCGATCTGAATCTGGCGGCCGAAGCGATGCGGACGCTGCGGAAATACTGGGTCGCTGGCCTCACGCCGGCGAGCTTGGAACTACTGTGCGGCAAAGTGCTTGCCAACGACGCCATCGAACAGGTGTTCGTGGGCGCGTTGCCCTTCGAGCGGCTAGAACTTGGTTCGCCGTACCAGTTCCAGAAAGTCACCGTGGCCTTGCGGTTTCTCGACGACGAGGCGCTGACGCGATTGAGCCGCGAGGGGCAACTGTACCTGTCGCTCGTCGAAATGCAGACCATTCAGGCGCACTTTCGCCAACTCGATCGCGACCCGACCGACGTCGAGCTGGAAACCGTCGCTCAAACCTGGAGCGAGCATTGCAGCCATAAGACACTGGCCGGGCGGATCACGTACCGCGGGCCCGAGGGCGAGCGATCGTTTCGCAACATGCTGAAGGAAACGATCTTCGCGGCCACGAATGAGATTCGCCAGCGTCTGGGCGCCGACGATTGGTGCGTCAGCGTATTTGCCGATAACGCCGGCGTGGTGCGCTTCGACGGCGACACCAACGTGGTGTTCAAAGTCGAAACACACAATCATCCCTCGGCGCTCGAGCCCTACGGCGGCGCTAACACGGGCGTGGGGGGCGTCATTCGCGACTCAATTGGCACCGGCCTGGGCGCCAAGCCGATTTGCAATACCGACGTGTTTAGCTTCGCCCCGCCCGACACGCCAGCGGCCGACGTGCTGCGCGGGGCATTGCATCCGCGGCGCGTGATGCTCGGCGTGGTATCGGGCGTGCGCGACTACGGCAACCGGATGGGGATTCCCACGGTCAACGGCGCGGTCTACTTCGATCGCCGGTACCTGGGCAATCCGCTGGTGTATTGCGGCAGCGTGGGCACGATTCCGCACGACAAGTCGTTCAAGGAGGCTCGGGCCGGGGACTATATCGTAACGCTGGGCGGCCGTACCGGGCGCGACGGCATTCACGGCGCCACGTTCAGTTCGGCTGAATTGACGCACCAGAGCGAGAGCCTGTCGGGGGGCGCCGTGCAAATCGGCAACGCCATTACCGAAAAGATGCTTCTCGACGTCGTGTTGCAGGCGCGCGACCAGGAACTCTATCACGCGATTACCGACTGCGGCGCCGGCGGTTTCTCGAGCGCCGTCGGCGAAATGGGCGAAAAGATCGGCGCCGAGGTCTGGCTCGATCGCGCGCCGGTGAAGTACGACGGTTTGTCGTACACGGAAATCTGGATTTCCGAGGCGCAAGAGCGGATGGTGCTGTCGGTCGGCCCCGACCAGTGGGAAGCCTTTTCCCGTTTGGCCGCTTCCGAAGGCGTCGAGGCGACGGTGATTGGCAAGTTCGTGCCCACCGGCCGCCTGCAACTCAAATACGGCGAGCACGAGGTGGGCAACCTGGCGATGAGCTTCCTGCACGACGGACGCCCGCCCGTGGTGCGCGAGGCGGTGTACTCGCCGCCCCCGATCGTGCCGCTCGACGTCAAGTCGATGGCCGTCGATCCGGCAGCGGCGCTCGTGCAGATCCTCGGCTCGCTCAACGTCGCCAGCAAGCACTGGATCATTCGCCAATACGACCATGAAGTGCAAGGCGGCAGCGTCATCAAGCCGCTGGTGGGCGTGCAAAACGACGGGCCGAGCGACGCGGCCGTGGTTCGCCCGTTGCTTTCCTCGCGGCGCGGACTGGCCGTGTCGTGCGGCATGAATCCGAACTACGGCGACTACGACACCTACCACATGGCCGCCAGCGCCATCGACGAGGCGATTCGCAATTGCGTGGCCGTGGGGGCCGATCCCAGCCGCATTGCCATTCTCGATAACTTTTGCTGGGGCAATACCGACCGGCCGAACACGCTGGGCTCGCTGGTCCGCGCGGCGCTGGCCTGTCACGACCTGGCCGTGGCCCTCGACACGCCGTTTATCAGCGGCAAGGACAGCCTGAATAACGAATTCCGCTACGTCGACGCTGCCGGCGAGCAGCAGTCGATCAGCATTCCGCCGTCGCTGTTGATCAGCGCGCTGGGGCAGGTGGCCGATATTTCGCGGGCCGTGTCGATGGACCTCAAGCAGCCCGGCAACGCGCTTTACCTGGTCGGGATCACGAAAAACGAGCTGGCCGGCTCTCAGCTGGCCCAAGTCGCGGGGAAAACGGGCGGTCAGGTGCCGACCGTCGATCCGGCGCTGGCCAGAAGGACGTTCCAGGCCCTGCACCGGGCGATTGCCGCGGGCTGCGTGCGGGCTTGCCACGACCTGAGCGAAGGCGGCCTGGCCGTGGCGGCGGCCGAGATGGCGTTTGCCGGCGGACTGGGCGCGACCATCGATTTGCAAAACGTGCCCACGGACTCCGGGCCAGATACCGGGCAGGAACTGGTGCGGCTGTTCTCCGAGTCGAACACGCGCTTCCTTTGCGAGGTCCCGCGCGAGCACGCGGCCGCGTTCGAGCGACAATTTGCCGGGGTGGCCTGCGCCTCGCTGGGCGAAGTGACGGCCGCGCCGCAATTGGTTGTAACCTCCGGCAAGCGGCAGATCGTGTCGGCCGAGATCGATCGGCTCAAGGCGGCCTGGCAGGCGCCGCTCGATTGGAACTGAGACAAACGTCAAGGATCGTTCATGGCTCAACCACGCGTACTCGTGCTGCGGGCGCCTGGCAGTAACTGCGACGTCGAGACGGCGCGGGCCTTCGAATTGGCCGGCGGCCTGGCCGAGCGCTTGCACGTCAACCGTTTGCTGGAAAGCCCGCAGCTGGTCGATCAGTTTCAGATTCTCTGTCTGCCCGGCGGGTTCAGCTATGGCGATGACATTGCGGCCGGCCGCATCCTAGGCAATCAGATTCGGCATCACCTGGCCGGGCGTCTGCAGGAGTTCAAGGATGCCGGCAAGTTGATTCTGGGAATCTGCAACGGCTTTCAGATCCTGATGAAGTCGGGCGTGCTATTGCCCATCGAGGCGGACGGCAGCGCCAACGCCACGCTGGCCTGGAACGCATCGGGCCGTTTCGAAGACCGCTGGGTACCGCTTTGCGTGCGAGGATCCCAGTCGGTGTTCTTTGCCGGTATCGACTCGATGTATCTGCCGGTGGCCCATGCCGAGGGGCGGTTCGTGCCCCGTAGCGAGCAAGTGCTGCAAGCGCTGGAGACGCGCGGCCAATTGGTGCTCCGCTATGGCTTGTGCCGGCCTGCCGCCGACGGCCCCACCATGCTGGCCCGTGTCCCTTATCCCGATAACCCCAACGGATCGCTGGCCGACGTGGCGGGCATTTGCGACGAGACGGGACGCGTCTGCGGCTTGATGCCTCACCCCGAACGGCACGGCGATCCGACACAACATCCGCGCTGGACCCGTGGGCCGCTACAGGCGGCGGGAGACGGATTGCGCGTCTTTCAGAACGCGATCGACTTCTTTCGTTAGTAGCCTGTGCAGACGCGCGGCCGTTACTGGCAGCACGGCGCCGGCGACATGACCGGGCCCGGCGACATCATCGCGCCCGGAGCCATCATGGCCGGAGCGCCGCCGCCGCCGCAGGGATCGCAGCACTCGACCGGCTGTTGACAATACTGTTGCGGGTGGCGGTTCTGTCCGAACAGGCAGCTATTGGAGCCGAACGGGCTGCGCGAGCAGCCGGCAGCCGCGGCGGCCGCCACGGTCACAATCGATAAAACTAGCATCTTGCGCATGATTCACTCTCCGGGCAGGGTAGGGGTGCTCGCACTGGGTGCGCGAACGGTAGGCTAAGCAACACTACCCGACGTGGAGCGATGTGCAAACGCAACGCGTTGATTTTCGGCATCATTGCCGCGCGTTGTCGCGGTAGAGACCGGCACGCGAGAAAGAGTTTTCGCCGCTCGATCAACTAGCACGAGCGTTACATCCTGCACCCGTTTCGAGACGGGGACCGAGCGTGCGGTTCAGAAAATGCCGGCGCCAAAGCCATCGCGCTTCGAGTCTTGCTGCGTGGCGTGCCGGGGCGCGTGATGTCCGCCCGCGTGGCTGGGCGGCTTGTGCGGGCTGCGGGGCTGCGGTTCGGCCGGCTGCACTTGCGTCTTTTCACGCACCGGCGGAGCGTCCTTCTTGAGCGGCGTGGCGGCCACGGCGGTTTCGCCGTCGTAGTCGTCGTAGGTCGAGCGGTAGCCGGGCAGCTTCGAGCGGTCCAGCTCCAGGTGAAACTCGCGAATCACCCGCTCCTGGATCATTTCCCGGCAGGCCGAATTGATCGGGTGGGCGATGTCGGCATAGAGCTTGGCGCGGCCGTCCTCGTCCTTGATCAAACGGTCTTCGGCCAGGCGGATGCCACACTGGTTGCAGTGCGCCGCGCGGAGGTGGTTCTTGCAGCCGCACTGCGGGCAGTGCGCGGTCAGCTTGCGGCTGGGCATGGCGACAAACGGTCCGTTGGTGCCGTCGATGATCTTCAGATCGCGGATCACGAAGCTGTTGTCGAACGTGATCGAACAGAAGGCCTGGAGTCGCTCGCTGGCATCTTCCATGAGCTTGATGCGGACCTCGGTGATTTCCACGGCCAATCTCCTTCAGCAAACGTTAGTTGCTCGTGCTGACGGCATAGACACGTCCTATGTCGCGCGATTGTAAACGTCGCGCGACACGCCGGGCGTGCCGCGCATGACGACAGATTCCGAAATACGCGCTGCCGCTGCCGCTCATTTGCGCCGCCAGGCAGTCCTCGGCGGCGACGTGACTGGCGATCCGGGTCACCCACGGCGACAGCGACTCGGCCGCGGGTTGCAATCGATTGTGTAGTTGATGTGCCAGGGCGCGCTGGTCGCCGCTGGCCAGGGCGCCCACCAGCGGGGCGGCGCGTCGCGGCGCTTCGGGCACCCGGCTGCGTCCATAGACGGCGGCCGTGGGCAGCCCCTCGGGCGGACGCACCACCACGGCGTGCAGCCGCACCGGACGGGCGAGTGGTTCGATGCGTTCGCCGCGGCCGACGCACAGCGCCGCGCCCCGGCCCAAAAAAAACGGTATGTCGCTGCCCAGTTGTGCCGCTAGTTCGGCTAACTGGTCGCGACCGAGGCCAAGCTGCCAGACGGCGTTGGCGGCCAGCAGCGCGGCGGCGGCGTCGCTCGATCCGCCGCCTAAGCCGGCGGCCGATGGAATGCGCTTGATCAGTTGCAGGTCGAGTCCCGCGTTCACCCGGGCTTGCTGTTGCAACAGTCGCACCGCGCGGACAACCAGGTTCTGCTCAACGTCGGCGGGCAAGTCGCCGGGAATCGATTGACCGCGCGGCACGGCCCAGCGGCTAACGAGCGTGACGGACCGATCGGTCCTGGGGCGCGCAATCAGGGTATCGCACAGGCTAATGGGCGCCATGAGGGTTTCGACCTCGTGGAACCCGTCGCCGCGCTTCCCAAGTATT
>CAZPED010000100.1:0-9333 GCA_964585335.1 uncultured Planctomycetaceae bacterium
GGCATGCGATTGGACGCCACGGGCTCAGAACATTATAACATTTGTCAGAGCGTTCTGGCGGTTCGTGGTACGGCTCTCGGTGTGGCGACGTTTGCCAGTAGTGTTTTTGACTATCGATCGTGCACGCAATTCAACGTCGTTTTCCATGAACCGCTGGTCCAGCTACCGCCGCTCTGGCTTCACCTTAGTGGAGCTCCTGGTCGTAATCGCCATTATCGGCGTGCTGGTGGCCATCTTGTTGCCGGCGATTCAGGCGGCTCGCGAAGCCGCTCGTCGCACGTCTTGCACGAACAACTTGCGGCAACTGGGCATTGCCGCGCTGAATTTTCATGATGCCCAGGAAGGTTTTCCGGTGGGGGCGGAGTCGCGTGCCTGGTCGGCAGCGCCGGGCAACGTCTTCAAGTGGACTTTTTATCGCTGGTCGTCGCTCGCGCATTTGACGCCGTATTTGGAGGAAGCCGCGGTCCGCAACGCCCTGCAATTGGCGGTGCCCTTGTATGGGCTGAACAATGCGGTAACCCCCGAAAATGCCACGGCCGTCTCGCTGCCAGTACCCTTGTTCTTCTGTCCTAGCGACCATGGTCAGACTATTTCAGCGGGCTTTGCGCCTACCAATTACGCGGCCTGCGCTGGCACCGGCACGGGCGGCGGCACGCCCCACAACACCGACGGCGTATTTTACGTCAACTCGCGCACCAAGATTGCGCAGATCGTGGACGGCACCAGCCATACGGCCCTGTTTGCCGAAGGCTTGCTGGGCAACCCCGACGGTACGCCGCTCGGCCGCTCGGCAGAGCGCGACTATAAGTTCGTGCTGGCCGCGCCGCTGACCACGTCGAGCTGCGACACGACTGTGCAATGGAACGTCTCGAACGGCCGCGGGTTCAGCTGGGCCAACGGCGAGTTCCGCTGTGCGATGTACAACCACTACGCCGTGCCAAACTCACCCGTGCCCGATTGCATGGGCGTGGCGTTGTTCGGCGGTCCGCAGAAGGCCTACAGCCCTTATGGCTGGCGCGCGGCGCGTAGCCTGCATCCGGGGGGCGTCAACGTGCTGCTGGCTGATGGCTCCGCGCGGTTCGTCGTTGACGCAATCGAACTCACGACCTGGCAGGCGCTGGCGACGCGCAGCGGCCAGGAAGTTGAAAACAGCAATCAACAACCGTAGTGTCGTGCCTGAAACGGTCTGGGAAGAGGTCATCGACATGTCCACGGTCAACGACGCGGCCGCGCTCTCGGGCGAACAACTCGACGCTTATTACCGCGACGGGTTCTTGATCTTGCGCAGAGTCTTCCGCGACGACGAAATGGCCGTGCTCCGCTGGGAAGCCAGCACGCTGGTTGAACGACACGACTTGATCGACACGGCAAACATCCGTTGCCGCTGGCAAGACCATGTGACCACTGGCGCCTGTACGTTCGACTGCTTCGACCCGGTGATTGACATCGGCCCCGTGTGCCGGGCATTTGCTCGCGACGAGCGCATTCTGGCCCCGCTCCGCGCGCTCTACAACGACGAGGCGTACCTGCTCAAGGACAAGTTGATTTTCAAACCCCCGGGAGTCAAAGGTTACTCATTGCACCAGGACTACATCAGCTGGCCGGACTTTCCCAAGAGCTTCGTGACGGTCATTCTGGCAATCGACGCTTCGAGCGCCGACAACGGAGCGACCGAGGTGTTTCCCGGCTATCATCGTCAAGGATGCCTCACGCCCCTGGACGGCGACTACCACGAGCTGCCCGTGGAATCGATCGACCCCAGCCGCGGCATGATGCTCGAGCTCGAGCCCGGCGACCTGGCCATTTTCAGCGGCTATACGCCGCACCGCTCGGCGCCCAATGGCAGCGCCACCTGGAGGCGGCAGTTGTACCTGAGCTATAACGCCGGACGCGACGGCGGCGAGCAGCGCGAAGATCACTACACCCAGTTCCACCGCTGGCTGCACGAGAAATACGCGCAGTTCGGCCGCACGGGCGTTTATTTCAAGTAGCCGATCGCGGCCGTCGCGATGCCGCGAGCCGGCTTACGGCAATTGCGCCTGTATGGCCGGCAGCAGCGTGCCAACGGCGGCAATCAACTTGTCCTTGTCGATGGGCCCCTGGGGATTGTTCCAGAAAACATGGAACGAGTACCAGCGCCCCGAGCGGTGTTGCAACAGCCAGTTGCCGGCCAGCAGCTGGTCTTCCGAGCCTCCTTTGAAGCCGACAAACGGCCAGATGGCCGGGTCGTGCGGCAGCTTGGTATCGACGGTCAGCGTGGCTCGCAACAAATGCGCGGGCTGGCTCGGCTCGGTGTGCAGCCGCAACCAATTCAGGGCCCGCGCCATGTCGAGCGGTGTCGCATACCATTCGGCTATGTCGTAAGCCGCCGTGTCGAAGTCGAGCTGTTCGTAGCCGGCGGGACCGGAGAACTTCTCGGCCAGAAAGGCACGTTTGGCGGCTTCGTCGAGCTGCTGATACTGCCGGCCCGGCAACCCGGTCTTCTTGTTGCGCAGCAGCGTCATCTCGCGGGTCGAAAGCAAGGGGCGATTCCACTGCGCGTGCTCGTCACCCATCCGGTCCATCTGCCGCTCGATCGTTTCTCGTCCCAGCAAGTGCAGCAAATGATCGGTGGCCGTGTTATCGCTGACCGAGATCATCTTCAGCGCCAGGGTATACAGCGTGACCGGCGCGCCGACGGGCCATTCGGCCATCTCACTATGGGGAGGGCCAGCCAGTTGTCGTTGCAGCAGCATGGTGTCGTCGATGCGCCGCCGCTGGGCGTTTACCTGGTCGACGAGCGTGCCCAGGATGAAGAGCTTGAAGCTGGAGCCGATGGCGAATCGCTGCTGGTCGTTGCGGCCATAGAGCCGGCGCGGACCGGTTGCCTCTAATTCGGCAAACACGAAGCCCGACTGACCGGATAATTCGCCCAGGGCCTTGGACGCAGCCTTGTCGACAGCAGCAGGATCGGCGGCGGTCAGCGACAGCAGGCCGGCGAGCAGACAGGAAAACATCGGGCGTGCTCCAGGATGGGTGATCGTGCGACCGGGTGGCGAACGACCGCCAGCGCCGGACCTGAAAGTATAGGCCGGGCCGATGCCAATTGACGGGCGCGGGCGGGGTTTTGTTGCCAATCAGGGACCTAGTTCCAGGCATTACAGGGCCCGGCTGTCGCGGATATACAGCCGCGTGTCGGCCAGCGCCGGGTGAGCCAGCATGATCTTGGACCCACGAACCTCAATGTAAAATACGTAGTAGCCGTCGGACGGCACGCCAACTGCCGACATCTTGCAACCCTCGGCCACGCCCGCCAGGCCGACAAGTCCGCGATATTCGCCCGGCGGCGTGAATTGCTTGCCCAGTCCATTCAGCAATGAGCACGTTTTCGTTCGCGGAACAGTCTGCCGACCCCGATCGGGTCAGCGGATGCTGCCTCCCAGCTAACCTATGTTTCCCAGGCCCAGGCCATGGGCGCCGAACCTACTAGAGTCGTCCCGGTCCGCAGGGCTCGATAAACTAGGTGCCGTTATGGTCTCTGCATTGCTTTACTTGGGAACGGATTGAACATGCCCAGCACCTCGGGAATGAAGCCCGGCGGGTTTTACGACCAGCACTCCTCGGGCCAGCGGTCATCGATCGAGATTCTGCTGCCTTGGATCGACGCCGCTGCCGGCAGTCTGCCGTTGCCGCCGGGCAAGTCGGCCCTGGGACTGGCCGACTACGGCTGCTCCGAGGGCCGCAACTCGCTGTTGGTGCTGGGCCGGGCGGCCGAAGTGCTGCGCCGCCGCGGTGCCGACCATCCAATGGTTCAGGCGTTTACCGATCTGCCGACGAACAACTTCAACCAGGTGTTTCAGAATCTGATTGCCGCCAAGCGTCTGGCTCTCGACGTCCCAAATCAGTTTCCGCTGGCCGTGGGCGGATCGTTCTACGGGCCGCTGCTGCCGCCGGGCAGCGTTCACCTGGGCGTCAGTTTCAACTCGGTGTGCTGGCTCGACCAATTGCCCGCGGCCCCCCTACCCCAGTTCATTATCTTCCCCGGAGCTAAATCGCATCGGCCCGACGTCAACGTATCGGCCGAGACCGCCGCGGCGTTTGCCGCTCAAGCCGCGCGCGACCTGAAACGCTTTCTGGAGTGCCGCGCGGCGGAAATGGCCACAGGCGGTCGGCTCATTGTGGCCGTGCCCGGTCGCAGTGCCCAGTATTGGACGGGTGGCGGCATTTACGATGTTTTGCACGATGCCTGTGCTGATCTTGTCGCGGCGGGAACGCTGGATCGGGCCGCTTACGAAAAAACGACTATGCCGGTCTACTTCCGCGACGCGGCCGAAATGACGGCGCCGCTCGAGGATAAGGCGTCGGATTTGGCGGGCGCCTTCACGATCGAGCGGATCGAAACCGTGGATGTGCCCACTCCGTTTGTCGTCGAATACCAGCGCACCGGCGACCTGGACCGCTACGTCAACGAGTTTGTCGGTTTCGTGCAGGCCTTCAGCGAGCCGGTGCTTCGCGCGGGCCTGGAGCCGACTAGCAGCCCGGCGGCGATTAGTGCCATCTACGAGCGCGCCAAGCAACGTCTGCGTGCCGCGCCCGAGAACTACCCGTTTCACTACGTCCAGGTGGCGATTGAGCTCAAACGTCGGTAGCGGCGCCACGTGCCGTGCGCGCATTTCAAAGGCATTAGTCCCGATTTAACTCGATGCGCTGTTTTTGTCCCCATTGTGGATCGCCGCTGGTGCTGGACGACACGAGCGTCGGCCGGTCGGTGTTCTGCACTCATTGCGGTGGTCCGTTCGTGGTGCCGGCTCCGCGACCGCCGCGGACCATAGTTACGAGCGCGGCGGCGGCCGAACGCGTCGTGTCGCCAGCCACCGAGGCTGCCCAGACGCAGGTCGCGCAGTTGACGGCCGAGAACATTGGCCTGCAAGTCGAGCTGGGCCGCCGCCGCCGCCGGCAGCAGCGGCTGGCCATGGCGCTTAGCGGCGTGCAACGCATCCTGGCGGCGCGCGAGCAACTCGACCACACGCTCGGCCGCATTGGCGGCTTCTTTATTGCCGTGGCGCTGTGCGCGGCGCTGGTCGTGGTGGTCGTCAGCTGGTTCGCGGTTGGGGCACTGAGCGTTTGGTTGGCGGCCGTAGCGGCAGCTGGCTTGGCGGGGGCAGCCTACCTGGCACTGGTGTTCTATCCGGAAGATTCGACCCTGCACTCGGCCATCGGCCCGCTGTCGGCGAAGTATCAGGAGGCCGCCGCGCGATTCGACGAGCAAGCCGCTCTGGAAGCTGAGCAGCGCCAACGCCTGCGCGCGGCCGAAGCTGAACTGCGGTGGCTTGCCAGCGAGCTCGACGGCACCGCCAACTAGCCGGCTCGTTCCGGCTTCTGCGGCCGCTAACCGGATCAGCGGCGGCAGTCGGGGTGCCCCGGTTTGCGAGGCGGCGATACAATGGCCGCCAAGCCAACCGCAGCCACCCGGGCCATTTCCGTGAGCACACCAGACGCCGCAGCGCCGCGATACTCTCTGGCGGAGTTGACCGCGTACTTTCTGCGGCTGGGCACGCTCGGCTTTGGCGGCCCCGTCGCCCTGGTGGGTTACATGCACCGCGACCTCGTGGCCGGGCGCCATTGGTTCAGCGAGGCCGACTACAAAGAGGGAATCACGCTGGCGCAACTGGCGCCGGGGCCACTGGCGGCACAACTCGCGATTTACCTGGGCTATGTACACTACGGAGTGCTCGGGGCCACGTTGGCCGGCGTAGCCTTCGCGCTGCCATCGTTCCTGATGGTCGTCGCTTTGGGGTGGATGTATACGTACTACGGCGGCCTCGACTGGATGCAGGCCGTCTTTTTCGGCGTGGGCGGGTGCGTGATCGGCATCATCGCCCTGCACGCCTACCGGCTCACGGCCCGCACGATTGGCCGCGACGGGTTGCTGTGGCCAATCTGGGTCGCCAGCGCCCTGTGTACAGCACTCACCGAGACCGAATACATCGCGCTGTTTTTGGGCAGTGGACTCGTGGTCTGGGCGGCCCGCCGCGGCTGGCCGCGGTCGCCCGGTTTTTTGGCGGCGGGCTTACCGTTGGCGACGTGGTCAGCCGAACTTGCCGAGCCCTGGCAGACACGGCTCGATATCGTGCTGTTCTTCGCCAAGGCCGGCGCATTCGTCTTTGGTAGCGGGCTGGCGATCGTGCCGTTTTTATATTCGGGCGTCGTTCACCAGCAGCACTGGCTCAACGATCGCCAGTTTCTCGACGCGGTGGCCGTGGCCATGATCACCCCCGGCCCGGTCGTCATCACTGTGGGGTTCATCGGTTACCTGGTCGATGGGCTCAGCGGCGCCACGTTGGCCGCCGTGGCCACGTTTTTGCCGTGCTACCTGTTCACGGTCGTCCCGGCCCCGTACTTCAAAAAGTATGGCAACCGGCCGGGCATTGCGAACTTTGTCGACGGCGTGACGTCTGCCGCCATCGGCGCCATCGGCGGCTCGGTGTGGGTGCTAAGCCGCCGCACGCTACTCGACGCGCAGGGCGACGTGGCGTGGACGAAGGTGCTGATCATGGCGGCCACACTCGTGGTATTGGCGCGTTGGCGGCGTGCCAGTGAGCCGCTCGTGGTACTTGCAGCCGCGCTGCTGGGACTCTTGCTCTTCCCCTGAAGCGGTCCCTAAACCAACTCGCGAATCGGTTCGCCACTGGGCAGAATGTGCACGGGGCGACCGGTAAAGTCCCGAATCGTGCCGCTCGGGTCGATGCCCAGGTGACGATAGATCGTGGCCAGCAAATCCTGCGGCGCCAGTGGCCGTTCAACCGGATATTCGGCCTTGGCCGTCGTGGCGCCAATGACCTGGCCCATCCGCAGTCCACCGCCCGACACGAGTGCCGATTGGGCGCTGGGCCAATGGTCGCGCCCCAGTACGCCTTGGGGACTAGCTAGCCGCGGCGTACGGCCGAACTCGCCGACGGCCACGATCAGAATCTTGCGGTCGAGTCCACGCTGATAGACGTCTTCGATCAAGGCCGAGAGCCCCTGGTCCATGAACGGCGCTCGCCAGCGCATGGCCCCTTCGAGATTCCAACCCGTGGCCGGGTTCGAGTGGTCGTCCCAGCTGAAATAAATCGGATTGGTCGGAACGGGCGACAGCGCGTCGATCGTGATCACGCTGGATCCGGCTTCGGCCAGTCGCCGGGCCAGCAGGCAGCTTTGGCCCCACAGGTGCCGGCCGTATCGCTCCCGGGTTGCCGGCGCTTCTTCGTCGAGGGCAAACGCCTTGGCCACGGCGGAGCTGGTCAGTAATTGAAAGGCCTGCTGGCGAAACTGGTCGGTCGCTTCGATGGCGCCGTGCAAGTCGGCTGCTCGCCGATAGCGGTCGAGTTGCGCCACCAACCCGCGCCGATCGTCCAGGCGGGCGCCGTTGAGACCCGCGTCGAGCGACAAATTAGGCGGCCGAAAACCAGGCACGGCCGGGTTGCCGGCGGCAAAGCCGGCGTGGGTCATACCCAGGTAGGTCGGCTGCACCATGAACGGCACGCGCGGAATGCCGACATAGCGCGGCAATCCCGTGGGCGCGGGACCGCGCAGCCGGCTGGTGATCATGCCGAAATCGGGATGGTCGCTCTTGGCCGTCGAGGTTGGGTCTTCCTTGAGTGGCGTCTTGCCGGTCAGCAACTCGATCGAGCCGTCGTTGTGCGAAGCCATCGAGTGGTGCAGCGACCGCACCAGCGCAATGCGATGGCCGAGCTTGGCCTGCAGCGGAAATACCTCGCAAACGTCGAGGCCCGGCACGGTCGTCTTGATGGGTCGCAGCGGCCCACGATACTCGCTCGGCGCGTCGGGCTTGCAGTCGTAGGTTTCTAGCTGGCTGGGACCGCCCCACATCCAGAACAAGATTACCGACGTGTCGGAGGGGGATTGGCCCGTGGAGGCCTGAGCCCGCAATAGCTCGGGCAATGCCAACCCGCCCAGCGCCAGAGATCCGATGCGCAAGAACTCACGACGCCGCAGCGGTCCGGCACAGTCGAGTCGTGGCATGGCCTGCGTCCTCGGGGCTCGGTGTATCCCATCCATCAGCGCCGTCAAATGCGATCACTAATGTACCAACCTCGATGGGAAACGGAAACCGTCTGGCGGGTTGTGCGGAGCGGTCGGGGGCCCAGCGGCCGCTAAGCTTCGGCGCCAGTGGGCGGCGTGGCGCTGGCAAACATGGCTCGCCACAGCGGATAGACGACGGCGCCAGAACCCAGTACCGCCAACGCCGGCACCAGGTACTCGTGTTTCGAAACGAGAATGAACAGCCAACCGGCGGCCGCCACCAGGCTGGGGATCGGATAGAACCACATGCGAAACGGCATCGCAATGTCGGGGCGCGTGGTTCGCAGCAAGTGTAGTCCAAAGATCTGACCCAAGAACTGTACGAAGATGCGGACGATCACGGCCGCATCGATCACTACTTGCAGCGGAAAGAAACAAAAAACCGCCGTCAGCGCCCCCAGCGACAGAAGCGCCACGGTCGGATAGCGACCGCGTGGGTTCAGCCGCCCGAAGACGCGAAAGAAGTCTCCATTGCGGGCCGCGGCATACAAAATGCGCGAATAGCCCAGCGTCATCACGAAAGTCGATGCCAGCGCGGTCCAAATGATGAAGAAGGCGAAGACCACGGCCACGTTGCGGCCGTACAGCCTTTCCATGAAGTCGGCCGCGATATTTTCGCTCTTCATGGCTTCCTGCCAGGGCACGACACCCAGCATGGCGATGTTCATCGTCATGTAGATGGCCGCCACGATGACGACCGACAGGATCACGGCCCGGGGAATGTTTTTCTCGGGATGCACCACTTCGTCGCCCATATGGCAAACGTTGTAGTACCCCAGGTAATCGTAGATAGCGATGAGCATTGCGCCGCCCAGACCCGTGGCAAAGGCGCGGTCGAGCCGGAAAGCATCGGCGGGAAAGGCCAGCAGCGACGCATCGAAGTGGATCAGCCCTGAAATGATGACGATTAGCACCGTGACCATGGCCCCCGCGCAGAGCACGACGGCCAGCCAGGCCAGCGAGGCAATATGACGGCACAGCGCGACGCTGACGGCCAGGGCAGTCACGGCGGCGCAGACGCTCAGCGCATTGGGAATCTGGAAACCTGCGAGCGAGTCTTTGAGGTCCGGCAGTGCGTAGCCGAGGTAATCGGCAGCGCCGATGTAGCCCGAAGCCAACTCGAGCGTGCCGCTGATCAGGAATTGCCAAATGAACAGGAAGGCGATCAAACGGCCGCCGCGGTAGCGGCCGTAGATCACTTGCAGAAAGTGATAGGTGCCGCCACTGCCCGGCAGCGCGGCGCCCAGCTCGCTCCAGACCAGTCCATCG
>CAZPED010000101.1:0-9261 GCA_964585335.1 uncultured Planctomycetaceae bacterium
ACAGTGCCATCTTCATCGCGGTAGAACGCATCCACATTCGTTGTCGGCTGATCATCGAGCGGCAATCGATTGAGCTCGTCGTTGACGCAACGGAAGACTCCGCGGCCGTCGATCGCCACCAGCAATTGCGGGCCACAATCAACAATCGCCGTGACCGAATGGCCGGCAGCTTCGCCCTCGCCGACGGCCGCAAGCTGGCCGTCGCGCAGAACGGCCAGTCCCTGCGACGTGCCGATCCAGAGCGCGCCGCGTGCGTCAAACTCCAGGCATTTCACGGTGTCGGCTGGCAGACCCTGCCCCCTGGTCCATCGCTCCACGATCTCGGCGCCGTGCAGCCGGAACAGCCCCTGGTCAGTGCCGATCCATAGCGTGCCGTCAGGTCCGTCGCACAGCGCCAAAATCGATTGCACCGGCGGCGTGCCGACTGCCACGGCCGAGAACTCCCGACCGTCGAAGCGGGCGAGGCCGGCATCGAGCGTGCCGACCCAAATCGTGCCGTTGCGGTCCTGAATGACTGGTCCCGTGCGATTGCTCGGCAGTCCTTCGCTAACGGTAAAGGGGGTCGTGCGGCGGTCGACGAATTGATTGAGGCCGTGCTTGGTGCCCACCCACAGCCCCCCCTCGCGGTCTTCGCAGATGCTGCAGACCGTGCTCTGCGAAAGCCCGTCGTCCGTGCCAAAGCTGTCGATCTGCCCGTCGCGAACACGGCTCAAACCGTCTTTCGTGCCAACCCACAAACATTGGTCGCGCCCCAGGGCCAGGCATACCACGTAGTCGTCGGCGACTCCTTCGTCGCTGGTGACCCATTGCTCGTCATCTTCGCGCAGCTTCAGCAGGCCGCGCGAAGTGCCAACCCATAGAATTCCCTCGGGCGTACACTTCAGCGACGTGACCACGTCGTGCGCGGCTAACGAGCTGGCGGTTTGCAGCGCGAACTGGCTGCCGTGGCCGCGGGCCAGTTGTCCTTGCCCGCCGCCGACCCAAAGATTTCCCCGAGCATCGAGACAGAGCGCCCGAACTTCGAATCGCTCCGACGGTCCGACGGCAATCGGGCTGAAACGCTCGCCGTCGAATCGTGTCAATCCCTGGTCGGTGCCTGCCCAGAGCTTGCCGTCGCGGTCAACCAGCAAGCAATGCACGTTGTCGCTGGGCAGTCCGTCGGCGCGGCGAAACTGCAAGGCTTCGTCGCCCCGCAGGCGAAAGATTCCGGCCCCGTCGGTGGCTACCCAGAGCGCGCGCTGCCGATCCTCTTCGAGGTCCTGAATCCAGGCGTCGTCGAGCAGGCTGTCGGTTTGCTGTCCCATCGAGGTGAAGCGCACGCCATCGAAGCGAACCAGTCCCGAGCGAGTGCCCAGCCACAGATAGCCATCGCTGGTTTGACGAATGCAGGTGACCGTCGGCGCGGGCAAACCTTGCTGGGTTTGCCAAATGCGGTGCACGTATTGAGTCATCGCCCGGTGCGGGTCGAGCGCGTGGGCCGGCGGGGCCTGCCACGTCAGGCAAGTCAGCAGCGCAAGCAGCGGCAAGGCTCGTCGGTCGATCATGCAGGCTGGCCCAGGTTCGGGGGCAATAGGCGGCGCCGATGGCGGGCAGCCGGGGCCCGCGACAAACAGGATTTGTGGCGGCAACTCCCCGGCGGCGCCTGTTCGGCGGCCAAACCCACCCTTTTAATTATGGGGCGTGCCGCGGGGATTCGACAACGTTGCCTGCTCCAATGCCCGCGAGGCAAACCAGGCTGCCTGGCAAAATCAGGGTGATTACCCCCTGGCACCCTGGCCGAGGTATGCCGAATGGCATAGGACCGGCCATGTCAAACGACAGTTCTCAACTGCTCGCGAGGTTTCCATAATACTCTGGAGCCAAAGTCTGTCGATCCAACTACCGTGCCCACCAGGATCTTGGTGACAGTCTCATGTCCACCGCGCTCGACCCCAAGCAGACCAACGGCAACGCAGGCGTCACCGAGCCAAGTCCGCTCAAGGCCATCGTCCACCCACCCGCGGGCAACATCAAGAAAGCGGCCGAGCCGGCCGTTCCCGCGAAGCAGAGTTGGTGGCTCACGCTTTTGATTCTGGCGGCGCTCGGCGTCGGCGGCTATTTCGCCTATCCGCATGTGAAGCCATACCTTTCGCTCGAGCGCCCCGAGCCGCCCAAGCCGCCGGTGCGCATCATTCCCGTGGTGACGGCACCCGTGCGGCAGAAGGACGTCGACTTGTATCTGAACGGTCTGGGCACGGTCACGAGCTTCAAGACCGTGACGGTCCGCAGCCGGGTCGATGGCGAACTGGTGAAGATCGCCTTCACCGAAGGGCAGATGGTGCGCCACGGTGACTTGCTGGCCGAAATCGACTCGCGTCCCTATCGCGTGCAGTTGCAAGAGGCCGAGGCCCAGCTGCTGCGCGACAAGGCGGCGCTCAAGCTGGCCATGCTCGACTACGAGCGCTACGAAGCGCTCGTGGCTTCAAAAACGGTTACCAAACAGCAAATGTATGCGCAAAAGGCGCTGGTCCAGCAGAGCCAGGCCACGTTGCAAGTCGACCAGGGACACATCGACAGCATCAAGCTGCAACTCAGCTACTGCCGCATCCTCTCGCCAGTCGATGGACGGATCGGCCTGCGCAACGTCGACTTGGGCAACATGGTGCGGGCCAACGAACCCGGCGGGTTGGCCGTGATTACCCAGTTGCAGCCGATTGCCGTGGTGTTCACCATTCCGCAGGACGAGATCATTCGCGTGCAGTCGAAAATGCACGACGGGCAAGAGCTGAAAGTCGAGGCTTTCGACCGCGAACTGAAAACGCTGCTCGACACCGGTAAACTCGCGGCGATCGACAACCAGGTCGACTCCACGACCGGCACGGTTCGCCTCAAGGCGGTCTTCCCCAACGAGAAGAATCAACTGTTCCCCAATCAGTTCGTCAACGGACGGCTGCTGGTCGAAACCCGGCCGCAGGCCATCGTGGTGCCCTCGGCGGCAGTGCAGCGCGGCCCCGATTCGATGTTCGCCTACGTGCTCAAGTCCGACTCGACCGTCGAGCTGCGCAAGATCACCACGGGCCCCACCGAGGGCGACCAAACCATCATCGAGAACGGGCTGGCAGCCGGCGAAACGGTCGTCATCGACGGTGTTGACAAGCTGCAAAACGGCACCAAGGTTTCGGCCCGCGGCGCTCGGTCGGCCGGAGACAATGGCCCGCCCGCGTCGGGCGAGAAGGCCGCCGCGAAGGAAGCGTGATGAATCCGTCTCGACCATTTATTATGCGGCCGGTAGCGACCGTGCTGCTGATGGTCGCGATTCTTCTGGTCGGCATGGTGGCCTACAAGCAGCTGCCTGTCTCGGCGCTGCCGCAAGTCGACTATCCGACGATCCAGGTGTTGACGTTCTATCCTGGCGCCAGCCCCGAGGTAATGGCCTCGTCAGTCACGGCGCCGCTCGAGCGGCAGTTCGGCCAGGTGCCGGGGCTAACGCAGATGACCTCGAGCAGTTCCGAGGGCTGTTCGGTCATTACGCTGCGGTTCGCCTTGGAGCTGGATATCGACGTTGCCGAGCAGCAAGTGCAGGCTGGCATCAACGCCGCCTCGAACTTCCTGCCGCGCGACCTGCCGAACCCGCCGCTCTATAGCAAGACCAATCCCGCCGACGCGCCGATTCTGACGCTGGCCCTCTGGTCCGACTCGTTGCCGCTGACCAAGGTGCAAGATCTGGCCGACACTCGGCTGGCACAAAAGATTTCGCAGCTTTCGGGCGTGGGCCTGGTTTCGCTCAGCGGTGGGCAAAAGCCGGCCATCCGCATTCAGGCCAATCCCACGTCGCTGTCGGCGCTCGGCCTGAACATGGAAGACCTCCGCAATGCGCTGGCCCAGGCCAGCGTCAACCAGGCCAAGGGCAACTTCGACGGCAGCCGGCAAGCCTACACCATCGGGGCCAACGATCAGCTGCTTTCCAGCGAGCAGTACCGGGAACTGACGATTGCCTATCGCAACGGCGCGTCGGTGCGCCTGGCCGACGTGGCCGACGTGGTCGACGACGCCGAAAACCTTCGCCAGGCCGCCTGGATGAACGACGTGCCGGCCGTCATCCTGAACATCCAGCGCCAGCCAGGCGCCAACATCATCGAAGTGGTCGACAGCATCAAGGAACTGTTGCCGCAACTGCGGGCATCGCTGCCGGCGGCCGTCTCGGTGTCGGTGCTGACCGATCGCACGGTCACGATTCGCGCCTCGGTCGAAGACGTGCAATGGGAAATGATGCTCACCATTGGACTGGTCGTGGCCGTGATCTTCTTGTTTCTGCGGAACATTCCGGCCACGGTCATTCCCAGCGTCGCCGTGCCGCTGTCGCTCATCGGCACGTTCGGCGTCATGTACCTGCTGGACTACAGCTTGAACAACCTGACGCTGATGGCCCTGACGATCTCGACGGGGTTCGTCGTCGACGACGCCATCGTGATGATCGAAAACATCATGCGCTATGTCGAAGAGGGCGAATCGCCGTTGCAGGCGGCCCTGAAGGGCTCGGCCGAAATCGGCTTCACGATCGTCTCCTTGAGCGTCTCGCTGATCGCCGTGCTGATCCCCTTGCTGTTCATGGGTGACATCGTGGGCCGGCTCTTCCGCGAGTTCGCCGTCACGCTCAGCGTCACCATTCTCGTCTCGGCGATCGTCTCGCTCACGCTCACCCCCATGATGTGCGCCAAGCTGCTCAAGCACCACCGCCCCGGGCAGCACGGTTGGCTCTATCGGATTTCGGAATACGGCTTCGAACAGGTCATTCGACTGTACGGTTTCACCTTGCGGGGCGTGCTCCGCTTTCAAGCGCTGACGCTGCTGGTGGCCATTGCCACGCTGGCGGCCACCGTGGTGCTATACATCGTCGTGCCGAAGGGATTCTTTCCGGTCCAAGACACCGGCGTGATCCTGGGCATCTCCGAGGCGCCGCAGTCGATTTCGTTTTCGGCAATGGCCCAGCGTCAGCAGGCACTCAACCGGGCGATTCTCAAGGACGAAGCCGTGGAAAGCCTGTCGTCGTTCATTGGCATCGACGGCACGAACACCACGCAAAACAGCGGGCGGATTCAGATCAATCTCAAGCCGCTCGAGGCACGCCACATTTCGGCCGGCGACGTCATTCGCCGCCTGCAAACCCGGCTCGAAACGGTGGAAGGCATCACGCTGTTCATGCAGCCGGTGCAGGACCTGACGGTCGAAACACGCGTCAGCCGCACGCAGTACCAGTACAGCCTGGAAGATCCCGATGCCAAGGAACTCAGCCAATGGTCGCGGACGTTTCTCGACAAGCTGCAATCGCTGCCGCAGCTGCGCGACGTGGCCAGCGACCGGCAGGACGAGGGCTTGCAAGCCAGGCTGGTGATCGATCGCGACACTGCCTCGCGGCTGGGCGTGACGCCGCAAATGATCGACGATGCCCTGTACGACGCCTTCGGGCAGCGGCAGATCTCGATTCTGTTCACGCAGTTGAACCAGTATCGCGTCGTGCTCGAAGTGAAGAACGATTTTCGCGACAACCCCGAGCGGCTGTCGAGTATCTATATTCACACGGCCAACGGCGGCACCACGCCGCTGAGCGCGTTTACCAAGGTCGTGCAAACGACGGCCCCGCTGGCCGTCAACCACCAGGGGCAGTTCCCCGTCGTCACGTTCTCGTTCAATCTGGCGCCGGGCGTATCGCTGGGCGACGCCGTGACGGCCATCGACCAGGCCAAGTCCGAAATCGACTTGCCACCCAGCATCCGGGCCGGGTTCCAGGGCACCGCCGAAGCATTCCAGGCTTCGCTGCGCAACGAGCCGCTATTGATTCTGGCGGCGCTCGTCACGGTTTATATCGTGCTGGGCGTGCTGTATGAAAGCTACGTACATCCGATCACCATTTTGTCGACGCTGCCGTCGGCCGGCGTCGGCGCGCTCGTGGCGCTGTTGATGTGCCACACCGATTTGAGCGTGATTGCCCTGATCGGCATCATCCTGCTGATCGGCATCGTGAAGAAGAACGCGATCATGATGATCGACTTTGCGCTCGAAGCGCAGCGCAACCAGGGCCTGACCCCACGGCAAGCCATTTACGATGCCTGTCTGCTCCGCTTCCGCCCGATCATGATGACCACGATGGCCGCCCTGTTGGGCGGCGTGCCGCTGGCGATGGGCGAAGGCGTGGGCTCCGAACTGCGGCAACCGCTCGGCATCACGATTATCGGCGGCCTGGTCTTCAGCCAGGTGCTGACGCTCTACACCACGCCGGTCATCTACCTGGCCTTCGACCGACTGGGCCGGATGTTCAGCCGCAAGCGGCCGCCGCTGAACATCCCCGTTGTCCGGCAACCGCAACGCGTATGAGCCTTTCCACTCCCTTCATCCACCGACCCGTCGGCACCACGCTGCTGACCATCGCCATCACGCTCGCCGGCGCGTTGGGGTACTTGCTGCTGCCAGTCTCGCCGCTACCGCAGGTCGATTTTCCCACGATTCAAGTTTCGGCCGCCTTGCCCGGCGCCAGCCCCGTGACGATGGCTTCGGCCGTGGCCACGCCGCTCGAGCGGCAGTTTGGCCGCATCGCGGGCATTACGGAAATGACTTCGACCAGCACGCTGGGGGCAACCCAAATTGTGCTGCAGTTCGACCTGAACCGAAACATTGACGCCGCGGCCCGCGACGTGCAAGCGGCCATCAACGCGGCCCGCGGGCGCTTGCCGGCCAACCTGCCCAGCAATCCCAGCTATCGCAAGGTCAATCCGGCCGACGCGCCGGTGATGATCTTGTCGCTTACGTCCGACACGTATCCCAAGCCGCGCATGTACGACGCGGCCGCCACGATCTTGCAGCAGAAGCTGTCGCAGGTGCGGGGCGTTGGCCAGGTGTTCGTCGGCGGCGGTTCGCCCCCCGCGGTGCGCGTCGACGTCAACCCCACGGTGCTCAACCACTTTGGGCTGGGACTCGACGATGTCCGCACGGCGCTAGGCACGGCCAACGCCAACCGGCCCAAGGGCCAAATCGCCACCGAGCAGCAAGCCTGGTCGCTGTCGACCACTGACCAGCTGATGACGGCCAGCGAGTACGAGCCCCTGATCATCACTTTTCGCAACGGCGCGCCGGTGCGACTGGCTGACGTGGCCAAGGTGACCGACTCGGTTGAAGACTTGCGCGCGGCCGGACTGATGGACGGCAAACCGGCGATCACGATCGTCGTCTTCCGTCAGCCCGGCGCCAACATCATCGAGACGGTCGACCGCGTGCGCGAGCTGTTGCCGCAGCTGCAAGCGCAGATTCCCGCCGACATGAAGCTCTCGGTGGCTATGGACCGCACGGCCACGATTCGCGCGTCGCTGCACGACGTGCAGTTCACGCTGATCATTTCGATCGTGCTCGTGCTGATCGTCGTGTTTTTGTTCCTTCGCGACCTGCGGGCCACGATCATCCCCAGCGTGGCCGTGCCGGTCTCGCTGATCAGCACGTTTGGCGTCATGTACCTGGCCGGCTACAGTCTGGACAACTTGTCGCTGATGGCCTTGACGATCGCCACGGGCTTCGTCGTCGACGACGCCATCGTGGTTATTGAGAATATTGCCCGGCACCTGGAAGACGGCGCCACGCCGCTCGAAGCGGCCCTGCAGGGCGCCAAGGAAATCGGCTTCACGGTGCTGTCGATCAGCGTCTCGCTGGTCGCGGTGTTCATTCCCATTCTGCTCATGGGCGGCATCGTCGGCCGGCTGTTCCGCGAGTTTGCCGTGACGATTTCGGTGGCCATCGGCGTCTCGATGCTGGTGTCGCTGACCACCACGCCCATGATGTGCGCCACGCTGCTCAAATCGCATCACGAGCAGCGCCGCGGCTGGCTGTATCGCGTCACCGAGCGATTCTTCGATTGGATCATCGGCTGGTACGAAAAGACGCTGATGTGGGTGCTGCGTCACCAGCGCATCACCATGGCCGTGATGCTGGCCACGATCGGTTTTACGGTCTACCTGTACGTGATCGTCCCAAAGGGTTTCTTTCCGCAGCAGGATACGGGCCGGCTGGTGGGCTCGATCCAAGCCGACCAGGGCGCGTCGTTTCAATCGGTCAGCCGACTGCTGGTGCGCTATGCCGAAGTGGTCAGTTCCGATCCCGCGGTGGCCGAAGGGCTGATCGCCTTCACGGGCGGCCAGAACGGCGGCGCCGCCAATTCGGCCCGCATGTTCGTCAACCTCAAGCCACTCGAGGAGCGCTCGCTAAGCGCCGACCAGGTGATCGCCCGCTTGCGCAAGCAACTCGCCACGATTCCCGGCGCCACGCTGATTCTGCAAGCCGTGCAGGATTTGCGCGTGGGCGGTCGCGCCAGCAGCGCCCAGTATCAGTTCACGATGCGCAGCGACAGCCTGAACGACTTGAACACCTGGGGGCCCAAGGTGCTGCGCGAAATGCGCAAACTGCCGGTCATTGTCGACGTCAACAGCGACCAGCAGAACCGCGGACTGCAAGTGGCGCTGACGATCGATCGCGACGCCGCCACGCGGCTGGGCATTTCGGTGCGCGACATCGACGACACGCTCTACGACGCCTTCGGCCAGCGCCAGGTATCGACGATGTACAAGCCGCTCAACCAATACCGCGTGGTCATGGGCGTGTCGCCCGAGTTCTGGCAAAACCCCGACGCGCTCGGCCACATCTACCTGCGCGGCAAGAACGGCGAGCAGATTCCCCTCAGCGCCATCTGCCGCTATGAACCATCGAACACCCCGCTGAGCGTCAATCACTCGGGCCAGTTCCCCTCGGTGACTGTTTCGTTCAACCTGGCGCCGGGCGTGGCCCTGGGCGATGCCGTCGACGGCATCGAGCAACTTACCGACTCGCTGGGCCTGCCCGAGTCGATCCAAGGTAGCTTCTCGGGCACGGCCCAGGCCTTTCGCGATTCGCTGCGTAACGAGCCGCTGCTGATTCTGGCGGCTTTGGTGGCGGTGTATATCGTGCTGGGAGTGCTCTACGAAAGCTACATCCACCCAATTACGATTCTCTCGACACTTCCCTCGGCCGGCGTGGGCGCGCTGCTGGCGCTGATGATGTGCAAGATGGACCTGAACGTGATGGCCATGATCGGCATCATCCTGCTGATTGGCATCGTCAAGAAGAACGCGATCATGATGATCGACTTCGCGCTCGACGCCGAACGCCAGCACGGACTGGCGCCCGACGAGGCAATTTTCCAGGCCTGCGTGCTGCGGTTTCGGCCCATCACCATGACCACGCTGGCGGCCTTGCTGGGCGGACTGC
>CAZPED010000102.1:0-9209 GCA_964585335.1 uncultured Planctomycetaceae bacterium
CGAGGGGGCCTTTGGCAACGGCCAGGCCGGCACCGGCAACGGCGAGCAGGGCAAGGCCCTGGGGGCGCTTAAGTATGCCGAGGAACTGCTGGCCGAAGAGGCCGATCGGCTGGCCCGACAGCTCCGCCGCGAAGTCAAGAAGCGGGTCAGCGATGGTCTGACCGCGATGCTCGAAATGCAAGTGGCCGTGCGGCAGCGCACCGTGTCGCTGGCCCCCAGCGCCAAGGAAGGCTCGCGGCAGGCGCTGTCGGCCGTGACCGCGCTGGCCAAGCGCGAGGAAAAGATCACCAGCACCGCGCAGGAGCTGATCAACATCGTCGAAGAAACCGAGTTCGGCATTGCCCTGCCGGCGGCGCTGGCCGCCGTGCGCGACGCGACCGACGCCGTGCAAATGTCGTTGGCCGAAGGAGACGCGTCCGACGGCGTCGTCGCCGCCGAAAAGCAGATCGAAACCGACCTGCAAGCTATGCTCGAAGTGGTCGAGGAAATGAGCGACGCCAATAGCCGCTCGGGCCGTCGGCAAGCCGGTAACTCGCCCGAGGAACAGCGCAAGGAGCTGAACCGGATCATTTCCGAATTGAAGATGATTCGGCTGCTCGAAGTACGCGTGCACCAAAGCACGAGCGACGTGGACGGCAAGCGCGCGACGGGACAGATCACGCCGGCGCTGCGCAAACGCATCCAGGACCTCCAGGGCCGCCAGGAGGACATCCGCGATGCGACCGAACAACTGGCCACCGAGCGTGGCGACGAAATTCCCATGCCCGAATAGCCTGCCAGTTCCGAACACTATGAACGCTCCCATACCGAAGAGCCATTTGAAGTGGAGGCCCGCCATGCCATCTCGCTGGTTTGCGTTGACATTGCTCGGCCTGGCATTGCTGGGCGGCGGGTCCGCGGGGGCGCAAGAAGAGGAAGACGCCGATGCCCTGGGGGGCGTGATCAGCGACATGCAGGCCGCCGGCGGTCGCTTGGGCAAGCTGCTCACCGACAAGCCCACGCAGCAAAAAGAAAAAGACGCCATCGCCAAGCTCGACGCTCTGATCAAGGTGCTGGAAGAGCGCCGCGGCCAGAATGGGGGCGGCCAGGCCGGCAACAATCCCAACGAGCCGCTGCAAGATTCCATCATCAAACAGGGCCCCGGCGGCTCTGGCCCGCTGCACGACGCCAACCGCAAAGGTCGCGGCTGGGGACAACTGCCCGCGCATAAGCGCGAGCAGATCTTGCAGTCGATGAGCGAGGGATTTCCGGCCCATTACCAGCAGATACTCGAACGCTACTACCGGCGGCTGGCCGAGGAGAAGCCGGCTTCGGAAGGCGCCGCCGATTCGCCAACCCCGCAGGCCGGCCCGGCGCGCGGCGCGGCCATGCCGGACAAATCCTTGGAGAAGGCGGCACGTCCATGATCGGCTTGGGCAAACGCTTCCTGCTGTTGGCGTTGTTGGCCGTGCCCGCCGAGTTGGCGCCGGCCGGCGACGCGCCTTCGCCCGGCGGCGTGCAGGCCGTGGTCACGACGGTCGACGACCAGCAAACCAGCGCCGTGCTGGCCGGCGTCGAGAACGGGCAGCTGCGGCTGGCCACCGAGCCGCCACGCACCATTCCGCTCGACGACCTGCTGCGGGTCGAAGTGGGCAAGGCCGTTGCCGCGCCTACGTCGAACGACCTGAGCTGGATCGGTCAGGACAACCAGGACCTGGTGCAGGTGGGCAGCGCCGGCGGCGGCAACGGCGTGCAAGATCTGCACCTGCATGCCCGCAATCTCAAGCCGCTGCCGCTCAAGCAAATCATCGTGACCTGCCGCTTCCCCAAGCGCGTGCGGGTCTGGCGGCTGGACACGTCGCTCTCGCCCCATTGGCGGCTGGCGGTCGTCCGCAGCGACGTGGCCTCGGAGGCCGAGTTGTATCTCGAACCCGATTCGCTCGACGCTTTCGAGCAGACGTTCGAGGTGCAGTACACCTACGGCGACGGCTCGACGGCCAAGAGCAGCGTGGTGGCCAGTACGCACACCAGCGATCAGCTCAAGCTCGATAAGTCGGCGCAACCGGGCGTGGCGGCCGCGGCGCCGGCCAGCGCCAAGTCGCAAGCCGAAGTGCAACTGGCCGACGGCTACCGGCTGTACGGCCCAATCCAGCAGCTGACCTCCGACACGCTCACGCTCAAGACCGCCTGGCAAGAGGCCCTGCAGGTGCCGCTGGTCCGGGTGCGGAGCGTGTGGTTTGGGCAAACGGCCCCCTCGGGCGCGCGCGAGGCCTTCGATCAGCGTAGCGCGCAGCCGGTCAACGACGATGTCGTGTTTCTGCTAGCCCCCGACAAGTCGGCGGCTAGCGTGCAGGGGAGTTTTCAAAGCCTGCGCGAGGGCCGCCTGGTGCTGCGCTATGAAGGCGCCGACCGCAACATCAAGCAGGAACGCCTGCTGGGGCTGGTTCTGGCCGCCCAAGCCAAGTTGCCCGCCGCGGCCGAGACCTACCAGGTGTTTCGTCTCCAGGACGGTAGCTCGCTGGCCGCACGCTGGGTGGGCCTGGCCGATGGCAAATTCGAGCTCGAAACCTTCTGGCAATCGCGGCTGCAGGTGCCAGCGACCGACGTGGCCGAAATCCGCACCCGCAATGGCAAGTTGACCTATCTCAGCGAACTCGAGCCCAGCGGCGTCGAAGAGACGGCTTACTTCGGACGCGTGGTGGCCTGGCGGCGCGACGCAGGCTTTGGTGGCGAGCCGGCCAAGATCAAAGGCAGCCCCGTACCGCGCTGCGTGGCCATGCATTCGCGCACGGTGCTGACCTATCCGCTCGATGGTTTGTACGAGACGTTCAAAACCAAGTTGGCTTTCGACGATAGCGCGGGCCAGCGTGGCCGCGTGGCCTGCCGCATCCTGCTCGACGGTCGCGAAGCGTATAAACAGCAGGATTTTCGTTCCACCCAAGACCCGCAAGACATTGAATTGCCCCTGCAAGGCGCCAAGCAATTGACGCTGGAAGTCGACTTTGGCGAGGACGAGGACACGGGTGACCGGATCTTGTGGGCCGAGCCGCGACTGTTTCGCGCCGCGGCGGCTACCGGCGGCTGATGCTTATGAACTCGAGCGGTGTACTCATGAAACGTCGACAGCCAGTTCCTCCTAAACCGATCGTTGGCCTGGTGGTGGCATTGCTCGGCGGTCTCGGCCTGCCGGCGTTGTTGGCCGATGAGCCCAAGGGAAACTTCGAGGTCCACGAGCTTTCGCTCTGGATGTACGAGCCGGGCAACACGCAGGCCAACGTGCGGACCGCTTATCCTTCGGCGTTGCCGCCATCGGTCAATTCGGCCCGCAAGCCGACTGCCGGCGAGTCGAAAGCGAAAGTGGGCCCGCTGGCCGTGCTGTCGTTCTATGGCGAGCCGGCCACGAACCTCGATATCGACGTTCGCACCAAGGGGGGCTCGTTGCTGGCGCACTGGCCACCGGGCGAAGGCCTGCCGAATCGGGTCCGTTGGTCCGGAATGCCGCCTTTCGAACTGGCCAGGTCGCTCGGCGATCCTGGTGAGTTGCTGTTCGTCGAAGCCGATCACTGGATTCGCAAGGCGCGCGAGGGCGAGGCGCTCTATCTCCGGCACGGCGCCCGTAGCGAGCGCTTCGTGGCCTACGACTTGGAGTTGCAAATGCCGCCGCCGCTTCGCCTGGAAGGCGGGCCCGAGGAGTACACGATCGTCAACACGTCAACCACGCCGATCTACGACGTGTTGATTTGTCAGATGACGCCCGCCGGACGGCGCGTGGCGTGGATCGACGTGGTGCCGCCTAGCACGCCTGCCGCGCCCCCCAAGCCAGCGGCCAATGAGAAGAAGAAGCCGGCCAACCCCCAGGAATTGTTCGACGATGCGCCAGCCGGCGGTGAAAAGCCCACGGCGCCAGCCGACCCCGCGAAAGCTGCCGCGGCCGAGGCAATCAAGGAAGTCGCCGCCAAGCAGGAGGCGGCCGTCGCCCAGGCCAAGGCTGACGCGGCCAAGGCCGTTGACGCGGTTAAGCTGTTCGGCGGACTGCCGGCCAAGCCGGAAAAGGCCAAGCCGACCGCCCCCGTGGTCGCTCAGCCGGCCGAAGTGAAGCCGGCCGACGCCAAGCCCGCCGTGGCCGCCGAGGCGGAGTCGAAGCCGCAGCCGGCCACGAAGCTCTTTGGCGGTCTGCCGGCCAAGGCGGCCAAACCCGCGGTTAGCAAGCCGGCGGATTCCCGGCCTGCCGACTCCAAACCGGCCAAGGGCGCGCTGTTCGGCGGACTGCCCGCCACGAAAAAACCGGCCACGGCGCCGCAGCCGGCGCCAGCCGCTCCGAAACAAGGCATGGCCATCAAGTTTGCGGCCCCCATACCGGCCGGATCCGAAGCCGAATCGACGGCCATCCTCCAGGAGCTGACCCGGCGTCTGGTGGCCGCGGGGCTGAAGGCGCATGAAGTCGAATCGTTCGTCGAGCGCTATCGCGGCGAGATCCCCGGCAGCGACTCGATGGTCGTGGTCGGCCGGCTGAGCGCGGCCGTGCTCGACGAAAAACTGCCGCTATCGGTGTTTCCCGAGCCCACGAAAGTCGTGCGCGTGCCGATCGTGCTGCTGCGCAATGCCGACCCGCAATTGGCCAACGAAGTCGATTTGCTCGTGGCGCAACTAGGCGACCCGGCGTACGTCAAGCGTCAGGCAGCGCACAAGCGACTGTTCGAGCTCGGCTCGCTGGCGTTTCCCAAGTTGCAAAAGGCGCTCGAGAATCCTGATCTGGAAATCGTCATGCGGTGCGAGAAACTGCTGCTCAGTCAGAATCAAACGCCGAATCCCAGCGCCAAGCAGGCCGCGCCCAAAGCGGTCCAGGTTAACGGCGTGATTATGCCCGCTGCCGCGCCGGCCGTTCGCGTGCAGTGAGACAGGCCGCCGCCGCGGCTACCTGTGCTTCATTGCCCCGTTTGTCAGCAGCACCGATGGTAGCCAAGGGCTTTCGATCCTGGCGTGCCTGTGGCGACAATCGACGGCGGCACGTCGCCGCGTGCCTATCGCCGTGGGGCCGATGGCGATTTGAAAGCGCCTGGGGGCAGCCCACAAGCACCGAACGGTTTTGGCTTTGCCAAACCGCGGCTAAGAATTGGCCCAAACGCCATTGACGATCCTGCGAGCGAGATTAGAATTGTAGTCAGTTCGGGTGGTATTGTGTACCTCATACAAGCGGGCCTGTCGGCGGGGTGGAGCCTGCCGACAAGCCCTGACCATGAAACCTGAATTGGGAGGTCTCAGTGGCTAGCGCTACTCTACAAAGTCGTCGTCAAACTCGCCAGCTAATGAGCCTTGGTCGACCGACCACTCGGCTCGACCGATTGGCAGGCCTGGCTTTCACAAGCCCTTGGCCCTCAATTGCTTCGGCCAATAGCTCACCGTAGCCCGGCGCGGCTACAGGTGCTCCGAAAAGCGGCTGGCTTACCATGCCGGACCGGTTCAGGACGTCGCAGGTTTTTTCCGCGGCGTTGGTTCCCCTCCCATATGGTCGATGGTCGACTCGACACGCTCACTGTCAGCGCGTTGGTGGCGGCGCTTCCAGGCCAGGCGAAGAGATAATTTGCGTGACGCACGAACAACTGCTATTCCTGACCCGGGTTGCCGCGGCCATCGGCCTTTTCGATGGCCGCCACGTACTTGATGTCCGAACGTCACAACGCCAGCCTGCGGAAGCAGGCCGCCGACTTCGTCCGAGATGCCAACTTGCGCGAGCGTGATGTGATCGAGCTGCGATTGCAGATCGAGGATCAAGCCGCCGAGATCTACCGCTTGCGCATCGCGGCTGGCGAGCGCGATGAGCAGGATTGCTAGGGCGTGGCGGCTACTTCAGACGCGGCGCTCGATGGCGTAGAATAAGGCTATGCCTGGCTGGCCTCCATTTCGTCCTCATCTGCTCGTCCGCGGCGGACACGCGCAAACGCTGGCCGGCGTGTACTACCCGGGCCGCAAGATCGCTTACCGGGCCGAGCGGCACCTGGTGACGCTCGACGACGGCGACCGGATCGTCTTGCACGACGATCGGCCGGCCGGCTGGCAGCCGCACGACCGCTCGGCCCTGATGATCCACGGCCTGGCCGGCTCGCATGCCAGCGGCTACATGCAGCGCATTGCCCGGAAGCTCAATGCCCGCGGCGTGCGGGTCTTTCGCATGGACTTGCGCGGTTGCGGCGCGGGGACGGGCCTGGCCCAGTTACCCTCTCACAGCGGCCGCTCGCACGATGCCGCGGCGGCGCTGCGGGCCATTGCCCAGCACCTGCCGCATTCGCCGACCACGCTGGTTGGCTTTTCGCTGGGCGCCAACATCACGCTCAAACTCATGGGCGAGTTGGAACGGCAAACCGTGGGCAATCTAGATAGCGCCGTGGCCGTTTGCCCGCCAGTCGACCTAGCGGCTTGTTCGCGGCAAATCTCGCTGCCGTCCAACCGGATTTACGATCGCTACTTCGTGGGCCTGCTGCTGCGGCAGTTGCGCGCGGCGCAAATGGCCCAGGGCATAAAGCTCGGCCGCCGCCCGCGCACGCTGTGGGAGTTCGACAACGCGTTTACCGCCGTGGTCTGCGGCTTTGGCACGGCCGACAACTATTACGCCGCTGCCAGCTCGGCGCCGCTCATCGGCCGCATTAGTTGGCCAACGCTGATTCTGGCCGCGCACGACGACCCGATGATTCCCAGCCAATCGCTAGCCAGCATGACGATGCCGCCGGCCGTGGAGCTTCGCCTGACCGAAAGCGGCGGCCACCTGGGGTTTATCGGCCAGAGCGGGGTCGACGCCGATCGTCGCTGGATGGACTGGCGCGTAGTCGATTGGATCGCCGCGCGCCCAGCGGCAAGCGTATCGCCCGTAGCGACGACTAGCGCGTAGCACTTGGCGTGGCAAGAACGTGCTCACGGATTGCACGCTCGCGCTCTTGCGTTACGAGCGGCCAGAGCCGATGATCCGGCTCGGTCAAACACGACGGTCGAGGAGCCCACCGGCCATGCAATCTTCGAGTTTTCACCAGTTGCCGCCGCTGTTCGTGCTGCTGGTGCTCGTGCTGGCGTTCGTGGTTTTTCTGTTGCAACTGGGCATCATGGGCTATGCCTACGAGCGCATGGGCATTCGCCGCCGCACCGCCTACTTCATTCTGCTGGCCTCGCTCGGCGGCTCCTACTTCAACATTCCTCTGGTCGAATATCCGGCACATCAGGAAGTGACCGAACCGACGCTAGTGCAAGATCGCTGGGGAGTGACCTACTGGGTGCCCGGCCGCGTGCGCGAGTGGCCCGAGACGTCGCTGGCCATCAACGTCGGCGGCGCGGTGGTGCCCACGATTCTTTCGATCTATTTGGTCGTCAAGAACCAGATCTATGGCCAGGCCCTTTCGGGCATCGCGATCGTGGGTGCGGTGGTCCACTACCTGGCCGAGCCGATACCTCAAATGGGTATTGCCGTGCCGATTTTCATTCCGCCGGTCGTTTCGGCGCTGGTGGCCCTGTTGATGTCGCGCGACTACGCGGCTCCACTGGCCTATGTTTCAGGTTGCATGGGCACCCTGGTCGGGGCCGACCTGATGAACCTGGGCATGCTTCGCAGCCTGGGGGCCACGGTGGCTTCGATTGGCGGCGCCGGCACGTTCGACGGCGTGTTTTTGACCGGCATTCTGGCCGTGTTGCTGGCGGGCCGGCCCTGGGCACGGCGGCCGGCCGAGGCCCCCGCCGGCGATGGCACCGCGGTCAGCCGGCAGTCTTGAACCCTCAAAAACGGCAGAATCCTACCTTGCTCGACGCCGCTTAACGTGGGGCTGGGCAAAAGTTTGCTCTCGCCGGGCAGCGTGGGTATGCTGGAGAGGGTAAAGCGCTCCGCGGGCCGGCGTCCGATAGTATTTTGCGGGGGCCGACTGCCGAGGGCGACTTTACCAGTCAGGTTGCGCGGCGCAGGGTGGGGGCACTTTGCCACGCGCATTTATTTCTCGGAGGTAATGCCGTGTCGCATTTGTTCAGGCCGTCACGATCGTGGGTGGCAATGTGGTGCTTGCTGGCTTCGAGCGCTGTGGCAGCGCCGCCACTTGCCAAGAACACTCCTGCTCCGAGTGTGTCGGACGACGCGGTCGATCCTGTCGAGGAACTCGAACAGGGCGCTTACCTCGAAACCATCGAGAGTCAGCGACGCGTGATCACCGACATGGTGCGCACGGAAGTCGAAAACGAGCTGCGCGCCGCCCGCTCGCAAATGGCCAATGATCCCGAGTCGGTCGAGCAAGGCCTGAAGCTGATGCTCGAACGCGTCGCCCAGGCCCCCGAGCTCAAGGCCGAAGTGCGAGCGCAACTGCGTTCGCAACTCGAGACGGCGCTGCGCGAAGCGGCCCGCCGCGCGGCCACCAAGGAAATCATCGATCAACAGACGCAAGAGGCTCGGGCCGCCGCGCTCGACCGCTTGCGCATTGCCGACGCGCTGGCCCGCGATCAGGACAAAATCAAGCAGTTGATGGACCGCTTCAACTCGCTGATGGACGAGGGCCGCTACTCAGCGGCCGACGAGGTGGGCTCGATGGAAGTGGCCCGCATCGATCCCGATTTGCCGATCGCCCAGTCGGCTTCGCTGATGGCTCACCTGGTGGGCGCTCGCGAGGCGAACTTGGCGCAGCGTATGGCGCGTCAAAAAGCCGTGGTCGACACGCTCGGCACGGTCGAAGTGGCGATGATCCCGTTTCCGGACGATCAGCCCGTGGTCTATCCCGACGCGGCCGAGTGGCAAGAGCTGACCTTCCGGCGCAAGAAGTACACCTACAACGACCTGAAGAAGGTGGGCCCGGCCGAAAAGCGGATTCGCCAGGCGCTTGAGGACACGACCGAACTCGACTTCAACGAAGCTCCGCTGCAAGACGTGATCGATTACCTGAAGGACTACCACGACATCGAAATTCAGCTCGATGCCAAGGCGATGGAAGAAGCCGGTATCGGCACCGATACGCCAGTGACTCGCAATTTGAAGGGCATTTCGCTCAAATCGGCGTTGCGGCTGATGCTCGGCGGCTTCGAGCTGACCTACATCATCAAGGACGAAGTGTTGTTGATTACCACAAAGGACGTGGCCGACGCTGAGCTGGTTACCAAGGCCTACCCCGTGGCCGACCTCGTGATTCCCATTCGCAGCGGCATGATGGGTGGCGGCATGGGCGGCGGCATGATGGGTGGCATGGGCGGCGGCATGATGGGTGGCATGGGCGGCG
>CAZPED010000103.1:0-9182 GCA_964585335.1 uncultured Planctomycetaceae bacterium
TATCGAGCGCCATCCACTTCATGAATCGTCAGGCCCTGGGTTCGCGTCGCACGGCGCCGTCGGCCTCGAAAACTACCGACCCGTCCCGCCAACTCAACTGTACACAACAACCCTTGGCAGTAGCCAGCAGCGCGTTGGCCAGATTCGTCGTGCACAGGGCCCGCAACCCCACGTACGAGGTTGTCAGCCGAGGATTCACCTCGATCGCGCGATCGCCGCTGCCCGCCGGATCGTCGCCCAGGATCAGGTCGACGCCCAGGTAGCCCAGCGGGTCGGGCAGCGCGGCCGCGGCGTGCGCGGCCAACCGCCGAGCCCGCGCCGCCTGCTCCGCGCTTAAAGGCACTTTTCCGCCGAGATACTCGAATCCGCTGGCCCCGCCCAGCCGCTGCAGGCAGGGTTCGAGCGCCAACTGGCCAGCGGGACCGCACAGCAGCGCCACGCTGGCCGGCGTGCCGGGACAATACTCCTCCAGCCGAGCCGGCCACGGAGCCGCCCGCCCAGCGGCCGCGGCGATGAGTTGCACACCCTGCGAGCCCGCGCCGTCGCGCGGCTTCAGCACCGCGGGATAGACGAACTCATCGGGAAGCGCCTGGCCGGCCCGCAAAGCCACGCCATGCGGCACGCTCACGCCCCGCGCCGCCAGGAATTCGGCCGTGGCCTGCTTGTCGGCTGCCAGGCCGGCCAATGCCGAGCTGGCGCCCAGCAAGCGGCCGCCGGCGCGCTCGACGACGCGCGAGCGCTCGAAGAGCAAACCGTCGAATTCAGGGGCGATGACAATCGTCCAGTCGGCCTCGGCCGAACGTTCGGCCAGCAGTCGCGCCTCCGCGTCGGGGCTGTCGACAACGTGGACCCGGCCGGCGACGTTCGACGCCTGCCCCAACCGTACGTCGCTTAGCACGTCGACCACTACACCAGCAACTCGCACCAGGTCGGCGGCCAGCGCCGCGACCATGGCCCGGCCTTCGCGGAGCAGCGAAGCGGGGGGCGGTTGCGGCGACTGACTGAGCCAGCCACCGCCGGTGACGAACTCATAGAGAACGACTCGCAAACCAGCACCGCCTCTCAGGCGCCCAGGTTGGGACGGCCGCCAGCTGCCCGACAAAGGAGCGCGGGCGTTAGAAAATGCCCAACTGGTCGCGGGCTTCCTCGGTCATGCGGTCGGGGCTCCAGGGCGGGATCATCACGATCTTGATCTCCACTTCGCCCACGCCCTCCATCGCCTTGAGCACGTTCTGCGAGTTGGCGATCAGCTGCGGTCCCGCCGGGCAGGCCGGGCTGGTCATCGTCATTTCGATCTTGATGTTGGTCTTGTCGTCGGTCGGCTGCAGCTCGACCAGGTAGATCAAGCCGAGGTCGACTATGTTGACGAACAACTCGGGATCGACGACTTGCTTGAGCGCTTCGCGAACCGAATCTTCCGAGAGTGCCATGGCCAGAGCTCCTCGTACCGTGCTTGCTCGACTAGTCGCTCAATTTTACCAGGACCTTGTCACCTTCGACACGCACCTGGTGCACCGCGGTTGGCTGCGTGGCCGGCATGGTCAGCGCCCGGCCGTTGCGAATGTCGAACTTGGCCCCATGCCGGGGGCAAGCGATCGTGTGGTCCTCGAGCGGCCCGTCGCTCAGCGGCCCGCCATCGTGCGTGCAGACGTCGTCGAGCGCGTAGAACTGGCCGCCCGCGTGGATGAGGACAACCAGACGGTCGTCGATGTCGACCAGCAGTCTGCCCGGATCGGGAATGTCGGAAGTATTGGCGACGGGAACGAAATCGGACATGCTGTCGGGCACCGCCTAGGTAACAAAATTCAATCGTATTCGCGGATCCGCCGGCCGATCGCTTCGCCGAGCGCCTCGCGGACACTTTCGATCGTGATCCGGTCGAACACCTGCTGGAAGAATCCGGCCACGACCATCCGTACGGCTTCTTTGCGCGTCAGGCCGCGGCAACGGGCATAAAAAATCTGTTCGTCATCGACCCGGCCCGTCGTCGAGCCGTGCGTGCAGCGCACGTCGTCGGCCTCGATCTCGAGACCCGGAATCGAGTCGCTCCGGGCATGATCCGAGAGCATCAGATTGTCATTGCGCTGGTAGCCGTCGGTTTTCTGGGCGCCAACGTCCACCTTGATCATGCCGCGCCACACGGTGCGCGAGACGTCTTGCAGGGCTGACTTATAGAGCAAGTCGCTCGTGCAGTGCGGCGCGCGGTGATGTTGCAGCGTGTGATACGACAGGTGCTGCTTGCCTTCGGTGAACATCACGCCGTTGACCTGGGCCGCGGCGCCCGCGCCAACCAGCTCAACGTGCTGATTGACCTTGGAAAGTTTGCTGCCCAGCGCGGCGATGGTCCATTGCAAGGAACCGTCCTGCTCGACCAGGGCCCGCTGGTGCGCGAAGTGCCAGACGCCGCTGGACCAGTTTTGCAGGTTGACGTAGCGCAGACGAGCGCCGCGGCCGACGATCAGCTCGACCGCGCCGCAGTGCAGGCCCGCTCCCTCTGCGCCCAGGCTGGCGGTTTCGGCCAGCAACGTGGCTTCGGCCCCTTCTTCGAGCACTACCAGCGTGCGGCTCAAATCGGTGCCACCCGGCGAAAGGGCGGCCAGCGTGTGCAGGGGTTGATCGATGACCACCCCGCGCGGCACGACGAGCAGCGTGCCGCCCGACCAGGCGGCGCCTTGCAGCGCGGCGAACTTGTCGTACTGAAAGTCGACGGCGCGAAACAGATGCTTGTGAACCAGCTCGCCACGGTCCTTGACCAGCTCGTCGAGGCTGCCGAACAGCACTCCCCGCTCCGCCCATTTGGCGGCCAGCTGGGCGGCTTGCGGGCGGCTGTCGACCGTGACCACCTGGCCTCCCAGGTCGACGCCGTGCGTCAGCAGGCCCGCGGGGGGCGACACCTCGGCGGCGCCTTCGCCGGGCAGAGCGAACTTGTCGAGCCGCATCAGGCGAATGTCGGTCCGCATCCACTCTTCGTCGCGCTGCGTGGGCAGCGGCAACTGCTCGAACCGCTGCCACGCCGCCTGCCGCGCCGCAAGCAGCCAGCTGGGCTCGTCGCGGTGGCGCAGGAATTGTTCGAAAGCTTCGCGAGTGAATCCGGCAGTCGTGGTCGCTTGAGGCATGATAAATCGTTTTGGTTGAAGTGGCGGACGGCCACGTCGATCGGCAAAAAAAGCCAGGCCACAGCGGTAACAGGGCCCCCTCCGCCGCTTGCTCGGCCGGAATGGCAGGCGAGAAGTTTGGCAAGGCGCTGGAAACTGGAACCTGGCCGGCCGGGCCTGAAGTTAGCCGACCGTTCCTTCCATTTGCAGCTCGATGAGGCGGTTCATCTCGACCGCGTACTCCATCGGCAGCTCCTTGATCAGCGGCTCGATAAAGCCGTTGACGATCATGGTGCTGGCCTCGGCCTCGGACAAACCGCGGCTGGTCAGATAGAACAGCTGCTCTTCGCCAATCCGCGAGACGCTGGCTTCGTGGCCGATCGTGACGTCCTGCTCGTCGATCTCGATGTAGGGATACGTGTCGCTGCGGCTGCTCGGGTCGAGAATCAACGCATCGCACACGACGCTCGACTTGGCCTTGCGGGCGCCCCGCTCGACCTTGACCAGCCCGCGATAGCTCGAACGTCCGCCGTTTTTCGAAATCGACTTCGAAATGATGCGGCTCGACGTGTTCGGGGCGTCTTGCACCACCTTGGCGCCGGCGTCCTGATGCTGGCCGCTCGAGGCAAAGGCAATCGAGAGGATCTCGCCCCGCGCGCCGGGCTCCAGCATGTACACGGCCGGATACTTCATGGTCAGCCGGCTGCCCAGGTTGCCGTCGATCCATTCCATCAGGGCGCCTTCGTAGGCCACGGCCCGCTTGGTCACCAGGTTGTAGATGTTGTTGGCCCAGTTCTGAATCGTGGTGTAGCGACAACGGGCGTGCTTCTTGACGATGATTTCGACCACCGCCGAGTGCAGGCTCTCGGTGCTGTACATCGGCGCCGTGCAGCCTTCGACGTAGTGCACCTCGGCCCCTTCGTCGACAATGATCAGCGTCCGCTCGAACTGACCCATGTTCTCGGCATTAATGCGGAAGTAGGCTTGCAGCGGAAACTCGATCTTGACGCCCTTGGGCACGTAGATGAACGACCCGCCCGACCAGACGGCCGAGTTCAAGGCGGCGAACTTATTGTCGGCCGGGGGAATGATCGTGGCGAAATACTCGCGCACCAGGTCGGGATATTCGCGCACCGCCGTGTCGGTGTCAGTGAAGATCACGCCCTGGCGTCCCAACTCGTCCTTGAGCGAGCCGTAAATCACTTCGCTCTCGAATTGGGCTTTGACGCCGGCCAGGAACTTCTTCTCGGCCTCGGGAATGCCCAAACGGTCGAAGGTCTTTTTGATTTCCTCGGGCACCTCGTCCCAGGTGCGTCCCTGCCGATCGGCCGGCTTGAGGTAGTAGTAGATGTCCTGGAAGTCGATGGCGATGTTGCCGCCCCAGTGCGGCATCGGCTTCGAATTGAAGATCTCCAGGCTGCGCAGGCGGAAGTCGCGCATCCAGGCCGGCTCGTTCTTCATGTCCGAAATCTGCCGGACAATATCCGCATCGATACCCTTGCGGGCTTTGAAGACGTACTTCGAGTCAGTGCGGAAATCGTACTTATTGATTTCGCCAATAGTATCGTGCGGATTGGTAACGACTTCAGTCGCCATATCGATTTTGCTTTCGTGCGTGCTAGTTCGATCGATCGTCTCTTGGTCCCAGCAGCTGAACCCTTAGTGGGCAGCCACCGCCTCGTTTTGGTCCTTCATGGCCACTTCGTCGGCAGCCGCGCTGGGGTGTGCCGCGCGAATGCGGTCGTAGCCCTGCTTGTGCAACTCGAGCGCCAATTCGGGACCGCCGGTCTCGACAATCCGTCCGCCCAGGATGACGTGCGTGAAGTCGGGCCGGTTGTGCTCGAGCAAATGTTCGTGGTGCGTAATGATCAGAATGCCCATTTCCTTGCCGCCAATGTCGGCAATGCTCTGGCTGGCCAGCCGCACGGCGTCAACGTCCAGGCCGCTATCGGTCTCGTCGAGAATCGCGAACTTGGGCCGCAACATCGCCAGTTGCAGAATTTCGGCCCGCTTCATCTCGCCCCCCGAGAAACCGTCGTTCACATAGCGGCGGGCAAACTCCTTGTCCATGCGCAGCTGATCCATCTTGGTGTTCAGCTCCTTGCGGAACTCGCGCATCGGAATCAGCTCTTCGCCCTCCTTGCGGTCGGGCCGGCGAACGTTCGTGGCGGCATGGCGCAAAAAGTCAGCCATCTTGACGCCGGGAATCGCCATCGGACGCTGAAAGGCCAGAAAGATTCCGGCCCGCGCGCGTTCTGTCGGATCCATCGCCAACACGTCGGCGCCGTCGAGCGTGATGCTCCCCTTGGTCACCACGTAGCCGGGATGGCCCATGATCGCGTAGCCCAAGGTGCTCTTGCCCGAACCATTCGGACCCATCAAGGCATGCACCTCGCCGCGTTTGATCTCAAGGTTCACGCCGCGCAAGATCTCCTTGCCGTCGGCGGTCGATACGTGCAAATCCGTGATTTTCAAAGTCTCGGGCGTAGCCATGCGTCGTTAGGTTCTTCCGGCGCCCCGTGGGGCGAAGCGATAGTTTGTTCAAGCGGCGGGACAAAGCGAACGCGGCCAAACCATTTGGCCAGCACGATCGATTAGCCCGTGATCTTCTGGTGGCTGTAAACCGGTTCGTCCTCGGGGGCGGCAACGTAGCCCGAGTGGTGCGGAATCGGCAATTCGTCTTCGATCTTCTCGCCGAGCTGGCCAAAGCCGCCTTGGCCGGCCGCCTTCCACATCTTGTGGCCCTTGATCTTGTCTTGAATGCGCATCAGGCCTTCGAGCAGAGCCTCGGGCCGTGGAGGGCAGCCAGGCACGTACACGTCGACCGGCACCACCAGGTCGACTCCTTTGACCACGTGGTAGCCGTACTTGAAGTACGGGCCGCCGCCGACCGTGCAAGCGCCCATGGCAATGACGAACTTGGGGTTCGGCATCTGGTGGTACAGGCGGCGCACTCGGCTGGCCATTTTGTAGGTGACGGTGCCGGCGACAATCATCAGGTCGGCCTGCCGGGGGCTGGCGCGAAACGCGCCGGCGCCAAACCGATCCATGTCGTAGCGGCTGGCGCCACTGGCCATCATCTCGATGGCGCAACACGCCAGACCAAACGTCATCGGCCAGATACTGGACTGGCGAGCCCAGTTAATGGCTTGCTCCACCGTGGTGGTGATCACGTTTTCTTCAAATCGTCCTTCGATCCAAGGCTGTGTCATGGCTTAGCTTTCCCGCACGTGGCGCCGGATTGTTATGGGTCGCTCTTTCCCGGAGCGTTGGCCCGCCCCGTGGGGCGGCTACCGAAACCTTCCAATTTACCGCCACCAGGCAGGGTTTTGAAGCGTTAGTTCGACTCGAAACGGCAGCAACGATCACCATCCAAACGACAGCTGGCCAGCGTCAAACTCTCGCCAACCAGCTCGGAAATCATCATCTTTTCGAGGGCACAAATTCCTCGATCCACTTCGGCCAAACCGGGATAGGGACAGGCCAGCGCGGTGAGCACGGGCAAGTCTCCCGACGAATCGACTTCGAAGGGAACGTTCCGCTCGGCGAAAATGCGCGTTACCGCACGCATTCGCTGGTCGGCGGTAGCCCCCTCGACCTGGTCGCCGTACATCGCGGCCATCGTCTTGGCCAGCCGTTGCAACAGGCCCCGGCGGACCTCAGCGTCCTTGATTTCGCGGACTTCCTTCCAGAGCGCCACGGCCAGATCGACGAAGTTGGCCCCCGTTTGGCGGCGCCCCTTTTCGGTCAGCAGATACCGGTGACTGGGACGGCCACGCGTGGCCCGGCTCAATTCCCGGTCGACCAACCCCTGCCCCATCAGCCGGGTCAGCCGCTGACGAACAGCCGTGGGCGTGACCTGCATGGCTTCGGCCAATTCGGCAACGCCAAGCGGCCCCGCTTTGCGCAGCAGGTCGAGAATGCCGACGTCCGAGCTTTCCGCAAGTTGATTCATGGTTTTCGCCGTCAGGAGACCCTACTGCATGTAATCTTAACCGTTTTCACACTTTTGACAACTGAATGTGCGAAAAATGCCGCAAGGAAATCGCGTACCGCAAACCGATGCGCATAAAGAGCTTGCGATCAGACATCCCGCTTATTACGGACAGCGTGTGTCTGTGGAGCGCGGCGACCCTTACTGCGTGGGAAAGTAGCACTCGACGACCTGGCGGAAATCGGCCGGCGTCGAGACGTGAGAAACCTGCGTGCGAAACTCCCGAGCGCCGTGCCGTCCCTGGGCATAGCAGCAGGCGTATTTCCGCATCAGGATGCTGCCCTTCGCTTCGCCGAAGCGCTCGCAAACCAGCTCGTAGTGCCGCAGCAATAGTTGCTTTTCTTCCGCAAGCGTGGGGTCAGGTGGAATCGGCTCGCCGGCTAGCGCCGAGCGAACCTGCCGAAACAGCCAGGGCCGATTGAGCGAAGCCCGGGCGATCATTACCCCATCGACCGGATAGCGAGCAAAGGCATTGAGCACGGCCTGGGGCGACGCCAGGTCGCCATTGCCGATCAGCGGAATCCGCTTCAAGTGCGGCTTGATCTCGGCAATCCGGTCCCAGTCGGCCGAGCCAGAGAAAAAGTCCTGGGCCGTGCGGCCATGCACGGTGAGCGCGGCGGCGCCGGCCCCCTCCACCACCTGGGCTACTTCGATGGCATTGATCGTGGCCCGCGTACAGCCGAGCCGGATCTTGGCCGTCACCGGCGTGGGCGCGCAGGCGGCCACTACGCGCTCGACGATTGCGCCAACGCGGTCTGGGCAGCGGAGCAAGTACGAACCGCTATGGGCCTTCTCGGTGACCTGCTTGACCGGGCAGCCGAAATTGATGTCGACGACGCTGACTTTGAACTCGTGCGCCAGTTTGGCGCCCACTTCGGCCAGCGTGGCGGGATCGTTATCCCAGATTTGCACGGCCAGCGGCCGCGCCTCTTCTTTGACGCCCCACAACCGATCGGGCAGTTCGTCTTCCTCGCGTTCGAGCCACAAAAAGCCCTTGGCGTGCACCATTTCCGTGGCTTGCAGCCCGGCGCCGCCAAAGTCGCGCACGATTTGACGGAAGGCATAGTTCGTAAAGCCCGCCATCGGCGCTTGCAACACCGGCGGATCGACCACCAGCGGGCCAATTCGCAGTGGACGCACTTGCGGGCGCGGAGGTAGCGCCTGCTCGTGAGTGTCGATCGTGCCCGCTGTCATTGCCGGTGCTCTAGCTATCGCGTCGTGTGCTGCGCGCGATTACCAACTTCTTGATCAGCTGGTCGTGAGGCAGATTGGCCGGCCAGGCAACCACTGCAAATCGCGCGATTGCCCTATTGTACTCGGTCAGATCGTGAAGAAAGGCCAAAGTTTCCTGATTCTGGCGGGCCACTCCGCGCAGCGCCGCGTCGAGCCGGAGCGGCTCGTCGCGATCGGCGGCCTCGCGATGCGCTCCCTCGCGGGCGGCCTCGGTCAGGTGGGCCCGATTGACGTCCGCCTGCACGACGGCGTCGGCCCGTTCACTCAGTTTTTCGTGCTCGACGCGAACCATCTCGGCCCAGTGAATCGTGTGCGGCTCGACGCGGCGATGCCGCCCCGCGGCGACGATGTACCGCCCCGCCTGCGGGGCCGTGGCCGGCAACAACCACGGCTCGTCGAGCCGGTGCCGGGCCGTTTGAGTCAGCTCATACTCGGCGACCAGCAGTGCCCGTTCGGCATCGATCAGGTCGGCACGCGCTGCCTTGCGGGCCGCTTGCAGCCGCACGGTGGCGTGGGCCACGCCTTCTTGATCGCGCATGGGAACGGCAATGGTCAGTAGCGTCGAAATCTGATCGATCTGCTCGGCCAGCACCTGACAACGAGCCGCTTGCTCGCGGGCATCCCAGAAAGCATCGAGTACGGCCAGGCGCTCTCCGGCCGGCACGTTGGCCAGACAATCGACCAGACTAATGGGCGTGCCGGCGTCGCGCGGCAAGTTCCGGTCCCAATGCAACAGCCCGCTCAGTTTTTGCACGCGGGCCGGCCCCTCGATGCTCAGCAAGCCGGCGTACAGCTCGGTATTGGCCGCGGGGTCTTCGTTCAAGTAATTCGAAGTGTGCTGTTGCGGCTCCGCCTCACCA
>CAZPED010000104.1:0-8998 GCA_964585335.1 uncultured Planctomycetaceae bacterium
TGCGCGTGCGGGCCTCGATCGTGTCGGCAAATACGGCCCGAATTTCGTCGAACGCCTTGATGTATGTCACCGGATTGGAGCGCGGCGAGCGGCCGATGGGGCTCTGGTCGACCAGAATCACGTCGTCCAATTGGCCATCGCCAAACACGTCGTCATAAGGATACGGCTTGGGGGCGTCCTTGCGCATCCGCCGACAGAGAGCCGGGTAGAGGGTGTCCTCGATGAGCGTGCTCTTGCCCGAACCGCTGACACCCGTCACGACGCACAGCACGCCCAGCGGAAATTCGACCGTGACGTTTTGCAGGTTGTTGCCGCGCGCCCCGGCCAGGCGAATCCAGCCGTGATTGGGCAAGCGGCGGCGGGCCACTGGGGCCGAGCCGCGGCGGCCCGAGAGGAAATCGCCCGTCAGACTTCGCGGACTGGCGAGCATTTCAGCGAGCGTTCCCTGAAAAACCACCTGCCCCCCGCGCTCCCCTGCCCCGGGCCCAATTTCAATCAGTTGATCCGCCGCGCGGATCATGGCTTCTTCATGTTCGACCACTACGACCGAGTTACCTCGATCGCGCAGCGAGCCAATGGCGCCGACCAGACGATCGACGTCGCGCGGATGCAGGCCAACCGAAGGTTCGTCGAGCACATACAGCATGTTGACCAGGCTGGAGCCCAGGGCGCCAGTCAGCACCACGCGCTGCGACTCTCCGCCGCTGAGCGTGCGCATCGTGCGGTCGAGCGTCAGATAGCCCAGCCCCACCTCGACCAGGTAGCGTAGCCGGGCTTGCGACTCGTCGAGCATGATCTTCGCGATTTGCCGCTCGGTGTCGGTCAGCTGCAGCGATCGCATGAACGCCAGCGCGTCTTCAATCTTCAGGTTCGACAATTCGGCAATGTTGCGGCCGCCGACGCGCACGGCCAGCGCTTCGCGTCGCAGCCGGGCGCCGCCGCAGCTCGGGCAGGGCCGATAGCTGCGCCAGCGGCTCAAGAAAACCCGCAAGTGCATCTTGTATTTCCGCCGTTCGAGCCAGGCGAAAAAGCCCCGCAGCCCGCCAAAATTGCGTTCGGGCACTCCCTCGAAGATCAGCCTCTTCTGGCGGTCGTCCAGCTGGTTGTAAGGCACGTCGAGCGGAATGCCATAGTCACCAGCCAGCGCGGTCAGTTCCTGCAACTCGTGCGCGTAGGCCGGCGTGTTCCAGGGGGCAATCGCTCCTTCCTGAAGCGTCTTCTGCGGATCCGGCACTACCAGTTCCGGGTCAATGTCGATCGTATTGCCAAAGCCCTCGCAGTCGGGACAGGCCCCCAACGGGCTGTTGAAGCTGAACAACCGCGGCTCGGGCGTCGAGTAGTCGATGCCGCACGCCTCGCAGCGCAGTTGGCTGCCGAAAGTCAGCTGATGCCACACCGTGCCGTCGAGCGTGTAGGGCACTCCGGGCAGGCTTCCATGGATTGCATTAATCGGGTCGGCAGCCACGAAGGCATATGCCCGGCCATGCCCCTTGGAAAACGCGGTTTCCAGCGAGTCGCGCAGCCGCTGCGGGCTGACGCTACCGGCCGCCAGGCGATCGACGACGACATACAGCCGCCCGGGCCCATCGGCGCCGTGTACTTCGGACCAGGGCGTTTCCGTCAGGTTCACCAGCCGGTCGCCCACGATGGCGCGGACAAACCCTTCTTCCTGAAACGTGGGCCACAGGCTTTCCGATTCGGCGGCTGCCTCGGGGGCGAAGGCGACCAGGTACCGCGTTGCAGCCGGCAACTGTTCGAGATTCTCTGCGGCCGACTGGGGCGAATGCTGGCGGACCGGCCGCTGACACTCGAGGCAGAACACCTGTCCGATCTTGGCATACAGCAATCGCAGGTAGTCGCTCGTTTCAGTGGTGGTGCCCACGGTCGAGCGGCTCGAGCGGCTGGTATTTTTATGGGTGACGGCAATGGCGGGCGGAATGCCCTCGATACGATCCGCGGCCGGCTTTTCCAAGCGCTCGAGAAACTGCCGGGTATAGGCCGAAAAGCTGTCGATGTAGCGGCGCTGTCCCTCGGCATACAGGGTGTCGAGCGCCAGGCTGGTTTTGCCGCTGCCGCTCAGTCCGCACATGACGACCAGCTGGCGATGAGGGATATCGAGGTCGATGTCTTTCAGGTTGTGAACCGCGACGCCGCGGAGCGAGATGGTTCGCCGAGCCACACTGACCTCGATTCGAGTGGGGTCCAAAACTTGTATCATAGGTAGCCCAGAGCCCGTCGGCCAGCGCGCCGCTGGCCTGGAGATGTCGTCGTTGGCACCGTCCCAGGAAATAGCGGACACCGCCACCACGGTTTTCTCCCAGCAATAAACCAGCAATAAAGGGGTGACGGCGCTACGAAAACCTGTGGTGATGCACGGCCGGACCGTCGCGGCGCAACAGGGCTTCGCGTGCCAAACCGGCCGAGGCACTTTTTCGGCAAGTGACCGGACGCGCGGCCAGCGGACGTGCCGTGGGCGACAGCGTTTTTTGGCCTGGGACTCGCCCGTGGCGCGGCACGGACCTAGGATGACAAATGAACTCAGCTGTTGCCTTCCCACCACATGTCTTCCAGGCCGGCGGCGAGGACTATTTGGCCCTTGACGCTTGGGCCCCCCAGGTGAACCCCCATAACCGCTACAACCGGCAGCGTCGCGGCCGTTACTCCTGTCGGGCATTCGATTTGCAACTCCCCCAGGCTGCCCTGAAAAATGCCAGATTCATGGCATTTTCACAGTTTGGACGGCAGACCGCCGGAATTTCATTTGATAAGCTAAAGACTTCGGTCAACCGGCCGGCCGCCGTTCCCTGGGGCAAGCGTTACGCACGGGCCGACATATCTCAGTCCGACGGACTCGCTGGCGGCAAAAAATAATTCAATTCAATGGGGACCGGTGTCACCCACGGGAACGGAGTGCGCGCCAAACACACGTCTGGGCCAGGCCCACTGCATGTTGCACATGCATGAAGCCCGGCCAGGTTCGACGCGCCACCGAAATTCGAATGCCGATTCTGCCTCGCGAACCCGATCTGTTTCCGCCCCAACTGCTCGACGCCCCTGCGCCGAACAACGGCCATGAGCCGTGGTGGGTCATGTACACCCTGGCCCGCCGCGAGAAGGAACTGATGCGGCGGCTGCGGGCTTTGGACATCGCGCACTATGCCCCGCTGGTCCACAAGCGCACCCGTTCGCCCGGCGGTCGGGTACGGGCCAGCTACGTGCCGTTGTTTGCCGGCTACGTGTTCGTGCAAGCAGACGCACAGCAGCGGCAGCTGGCACTTTCGACCAATTGCATTTCACGGTGCCTCGATGTGCCCGATAGCGTGCAATTGGTACGCGATCTGCGTCAGATCCGCAGACTGATCGAGCTCGACGCCCCGCTGACGATTGAAGCGCGGATCGAACCGGGCCAGCGAGTGCGCGTTCGCTCGGGCCCCATGGCCGGCCTGGAAGGCACGGTCCTGAAGCGTCGTGGCAAGGACTGGCTGGTGGTAGCCGTCGAGTTCTTGCAACATGGCGCTTCGGTGCTCTTGGAAGATTTTCAAGGCGAGCCGTTGTAAAGCTTGCTTCCGGGGGCCGCACGGTCGCGTGCAGGTTTCCTACGGTGCGCAATCGCCACCAAGGGCGAAACCGTCGTATCCCGAGCCCAAATTTCCAGGAATTTTCTTGTCCGATCGGCCCGTTGAATTGTTGGGAGTGTTTTCCCTGACTATGCTGCAGCCGGGGGCTGACCTTGCGTCCCATGCTGCCGCCTTGCCGGTGACCTTGGCTACTTGTACGACACCCAGGCGCAACTCATGAGCAACCGTTTGTTTCCCCAGCGTCTGACCAGGCGTGCCTTCGCCGTGCTAATGCTGCACGCGGTCGTGTTCACGCTCGTATACTGGCTGGCATACGGCCTGCGGTTCGACTTCCAGATTCCCGAGGAATACTGGAAGACGTTTATCTTCACGCTGCCCCTGATCGTCACGCTCAAGCTGATGATCTTCTACTACCTGGGGCAGTGCCACCGCTCGTGGTACAGCGTGTCGTTCTCCGACTTGGTGATGCTGTTTCACTCGGCCACGCTCTCGCTGCTGTCCGTGGCGGCAATCGACAAACTCTTCGTGCGCAATACTCATCCCCCGGCCGGCGTGCTGTTGCTCGACTACGCCATGACCATTCTCGTGCTGGGCGGGCTGCGGGCCGTGGGACGCATGTCGCGCGAGGAGCTCAGCCCCCGGCTCTGGAAGCACGATTACCGCAAGGCACTGATCGTCGGCGCGAATCAATCCGGCGAAACCTTGGCCCGGCATCTGCTGTCGGACCGGCGGCTCAAGTATCAGCCGGTCGGCTACCTCGACCAGGATGCCGCCCGCATCGGCTCCACGATTGGCGGCATTCCGGTGTTTGGCGAACCCAGGCACGCGCTGACCATCGCCACGCGGCTAGGAGTCGAGGATCTGCTGGTCATTTCCGGCGTGCTCGCCGGGCCACAGTTGCGCGACCTGATGGATTCGTGCGCTGAAAACGACATCACCCTCAAGGTGATTCCCGCCTACGACGATCTACTGGCCAGCAACTACTCGCCGCAGATTCGCGACGTCGACATTAACGACTTGCTGCGCCGCGAGCCGGTCAAGCTCAACAGCGATGCGATCAGCACCTTGATCGCCGGCCGCACCGTGATGGTCACTGGCGCCGGCGGCAGCATCGGCTCGGAAATCTGCCGCCAGGTGCTCAAATTCCGCCCCAAAACCCTGCTGCTCGTCGAGCGGGCCGAAAACAGTCTGTTCCTGGTCGAACAGGAGTTCCGGGCCCTGCGCACCGAGACCCACGTCATCCCCTGCATTGCCGACATCACCGACCGCAACCGCATGGAGCAGTTGTTCCGGCTCAATCGCCCGTCGGTCGTCTTTCACGCGGCCGCGCACAAGCACGTGCCGATGATGGAATACAACCCCGGCGAAGCGATCAAGAACAACGTGCTGGGCACGCGGCTGATCGCCGAACTGGCCGACGAATATGGCGTGCAAGAGTTCGTGATGATTTCGACCGACAAGGCCGTCAATCCCACGAGCATCATGGGCGTGTCCAAGCAGTTGGCCGAGCGCTTCGTGCACGCGTTTTCGGAAAAGGCCAGCACCAAGTTCGTCGTCGTGCGGTTCGGCAACGTGCTGGCTTCCAACGGCAGCGTGGTGCCGATCTTCCAGGAACAGATCCGCCGGGGCGGGCCGATCACGGTCACGCATCCCGAGATCGAGCGGTTTTTCATGACCATTCCCGAGGCCTCGCAGCTGGTGCTGCAAGCGGCTGCCATGGGCAAAGGTGGTGAAATCTTCGTGCTCGACATGGGCGAATCGGTGCGGATCGTCGACCTGGCCCGCGACCTGGTCCGGCTGTCGGGCCTGAAGGCCGACGACATCGAGATCGTGTTCACTGGACTGCGGCCCGGCGAAAAGCTGTACGAAGAGCTGTACTTCGACGACGAGGAGATGCAGCCGACGCCGCATCCCAAGCTGTTCGTGGCCTATCACCGGCCCTATACGTTGGACGACGTACAGCAGGCGATTCTCGAGGTATCGTCGCTGGTGCACGATTCGCCCGAATCGCTACGCATGAAGATCAAGGAAATCGTGGCCGAATACGCCGATTCGGGCTCGCCCGCGCCGCCGGCCTCGTCGAACTCCGAAAAACCGGCTTACGCCCCCACGCGGCGGAGCGGCCACGCGTCGAAAGAGCAACGGCTCGTCCCATAATCCCTTCTCGGCGGCCCCTTGGCCTGACGGCAAGACGGGCTCCGCTCGCCTTCAATTGACAGGCACATGGCCGACGCACCCGTCGACCTTACCGCTCAAGTTGTTTTGATTGCCGGCTTCGGCTCGATTGGCCGCCGGCACTTGGAAAACCTGCGCGCGCTGGGGTACCAGCGGTTTGTCTTCTACCGCACCTACCAGGCTACGATTCCCGACGCGGCCACGGCCCACTGGCCATCGACCAGCAACCTGGACGAAGCGCTTGAGCACCGACCGGCGATCGCAATCATTTCGAATCCCAGCGCGAAGCATATCGACGTCGCTCTGGCGGCCGCGAATGCCGGCTGCCATCTGTTCATCGAAAAGCCGCTCTCACACTCGCGCGATCGCTGCCAGCAACTGGCCGATCTGGTGCACCAGCGGGGGCTGACGACCATGATCGGCTGCCAGTTCCGCTTTCACCCCCTGCTCGTCAGCCTCCGCCGGCAACTGGCCGCCGGACGGATTGGGCAGGCGATTGGCGCCAGGGCCGAATGGGGCGAATTCCTGCCCGATTGGCACCCTTGGGAGGATTATCGCCAGAGCTACAGCGCGCGGGCCGACCTGGGGGGCGGAGTCGTGCTAACCTTGATTCATCCGCTCGACTATTTGTACTGGCTGTTTGGCCCCGTGGCCGACGTGCAGGCCACGATTCGCAGCGTGCCCAGCCTGCAAACCGCCGCGGGTGACGACTGGGCGGAAATCACCCTCCAATTCGCCAGCGGCGTGGTTGGACAAGTGCACCTCGACTATCTTCAAAAACCCCCCGTGCACACGCTCAGCGTTTGGGGCGACGCCGGCCGCGTTCTCTGGAACTATCACGCCGGCAGCCTGACCTGGGAAACGCCCGACGGCCGCTCCGAGGTCGAACTCGTGCCGTCCGGTTTCGAGCGGAACACCATGTTCGTCGACGAGATGAGCCACTTCCTGCAGGCGGCGGCAAGCGGCAAGCCCAGCTCGATTCCGCTCGAAGACGGCATCGCCGTGCTGGATATCGCTCTGAAGGCCAAAGAGTTCGCCACCCGGGAGACTTGTTGTGGCTAACGCCGTGCCTGCCATGTTCGATTTGACCGGCCGCGTGGCGATTCTGACCGGCGGCGCCGGCATGCTCGGCCGGCAGTACACGCGTACGCTGCTCGAAGCGGGCGCCAAGGTCGTCGTGGCCGATGTGAGCGGCCCACAAGCCGAGCAGGCAGCCGCGCAGGCCGTGGCCGAACTGGGCGGCGAGGCGATCGGCAAGGGCGTTGACGTTCGGCAAAAAGCCGCAGTGCAACGACTGGTCGACGACGTCATGCAGCGTTTCGGCCGCATCGACATCCTGATCAACAACGCGGCCATCGACCCCAAGTTCGACTCGGGCGTGGCCGCCCGGCAAGCCAACACGTTCGAAGATTATCCGCTCGAGCTGTGGCAGCAATCGCTCGACGTGAACCTGACGGGCGCGTTCCTGTGCAGCCAGTCGGTGGGCAAGGTGATGGTTAGCCAGCGCCGCGGGGCGGTGGTCAACATTTGTTCGACCTACGGCCTGGTGGCTCCCGACCAGCGGCTATATCGGCGTGAAGGTGAAGCGGAGCAAAAGCTGTTCAAACCGGCGCCCTACTCGGTAACCAAGGCGGGCATCGCACATCTGACGCGTTACCTGGCCGCTTATTGGGGGCACCTGGGCATTCGCGTCAACACGCTGACCCCCGGCGGCGTCTTCAACTCCCAGGACGATGAGTTCGTCACGAAATATGCCAGCCGCACGCCCCTAGCGCGGATGGCCCAGCAAAATGAAATGAACGGGGCGATGCTGTTTCTGGTTTCCGACGCTTCGACTTATATGACCGGCGCCAATGTGGTCGTCGACGGAGGCTGGACCGCATGGTGACCCGGCCCGAAGTGCTGGCGATTGTCCAGGCTCGCGGCGGCTCGAAGGGGCTGCCGCGGAAGAACCTGCGGCTGCTGCGCGGTCATCCGCTGGTGGCTTACAGCATTGCCAGCGGCCTGGCGGCGCGCGGCGTCACGCGGGTGATCATGTCGACCGACGACGAAGAGATCGCCGAGGTGGCCCAGCAATATGGCGCCCAGGTGCCCTTCATGCGGCCAGCAGAGCTGGCGGCCGACGACACGCCGGACTTTCCGCTGTTCGAGCACGCGCTCCAGTGGCTGGCGCAGCACGAAGGCTACCGCCCGGCGGCGGTGGTGCAATTGCGGCCGACGACACCCCTGCGGCCGCGCGGCATGCTCGACGAATCGCTCAAGCTATTGTGGGAAGATCCGGCCGCCGACTGCGTGCGCGGCGTGACGATTCCCAAGCAAACGCCCTACAAGATGTGGCGCGACGGGGCCGACGGCACGATTCTACCGCTGATGGACACCGAGTTTGCCGAGCCCTACAACATGCCCCGGCAGAAGCTGCCGGCCTCGTACTGGCAAACCGGCCACGTCGACGCGATTCGCACCGCGACCATCACCGAAAAACATTCGCTGACGGGCCAGCGCGTGCGGCCGATCATGATCGACGGCAACTACTGCGTCGACATCGACACGCTCGTCGACTTCGACCTGGCCGAGCGGGCGATCGAACAAAAGCAGCTCGACATCGACGTGCCGCGCCCGCTGGCGGCTGGACCGCCGCGCACCTGGCCCAATCCGATCGCCTTGCTGGTGTTCGACTTCGATGGCGTGTTCACCGATAATCGCGTGTACGTGCTCGAAGACGGCCGCGAGGCCGTGGCCTGCAACCGCGGCGATGGCATGGGCCTGGCAATGCTGCGCGAGCGCGGAATGCAAATGGCGGTGCTCTCGACCGAGGTCAATCCGGTCGTCAACGCGCGGTGCCGCAAGCTGCAAATCGAATGCACGCACGGGCTGGCCGACAAACGCTCGGCGCTGGTGGCGCTGGCGCGGGAGAAAAACGTGGATTTGAAGCAGGTCGTGTACGTCGGCAACGACGTGAACGACCTGGGTTGCATGGAAGCGGCTGGGTTTTCGGTGGTGGTGGCGGACGCGCACCCCAGCGCGCGGGAAAAGGCGGACTTTGTGCTTTCGCAGCCGGGTGGCGCGGGGGCGGTACGAGAACTATGTGACCTTCTATTGCAACACATGAGGTAAGTGGATCATGGCGCGAGTCGTGCAACTCAACGGGCGACCCACTGGCGACGGCTGCCCCAACTACATCATTGCCGAAATCGGCATCAACCATAACGGCAGCCTCGAGATCGCCAAGAAGCTGATCGACGTCG
>CAZPED010000105.1:0-8962 GCA_964585335.1 uncultured Planctomycetaceae bacterium
TGCCCGCTTCGAAGATGCAAGGAAGTTCTATGCAACCACTCAAGCCCTGCTTGTTGCTCGTGTCGCTGGTGATCGTGATCGTGACGGCCCAGCCAGCCTTGGCCGTGCCCGTCGTATTCAATCAATTGCCGCTCAACGGCGGGCTGGCCCCCAGCGTGGGCGGCGCGCCCTATGCCGGGCACGGCAATGCCAGCACCGCGACGATGACCACGCCTCCCTCGTATATTGGCACCTTCGCGGCCGACGACTTTGCGCTTACCGCGGCCGCCGACATCGTGCACGTCGAATGGTATGGCAGCTACAGCCTGAACCAGAAGCTGGGGGGCGCGTCCCAGTTCCTGGTCGCCTTCGAGTCGGACGTGCCGGCCGGCATCGGCCCCAGCCGCCCGGGCGTGCCGTTGCTGTCGCAGATCGTTACCCTCGGCGCGCTGGCCCCCAACTCGGGCACCTTTACGGAGACGGCCATCGCGTCGGCCGGGCTGACGCAGCTCTATCACTACTCGGCCGAACTGGCCCTGCCGTTTACGGCCGCGGCCGACACGGTCTATTGGCTCAAGATCGTGGCGCTGAACAACCAGGACGCCGACGGCGGCACATACCTGTGGAACTGGCAGGCACGCGACTATTCGCTGCAAAATCCGCTTGCGCCCACGGCTCCGGACGGTACGCCCGGCGAATCGCTCACCGCCGCGGCCTGGCATTTTCAGGATGCGGCCGTTACTGGCGCCGCGCAGGTGACGCCAATCCCTGGCAGCCTCCGCGCTTCGGTGCAACAAGTGCTGCCGGTTGCCCATCAATACATTAACGGCATCGACGGCCCGCAGGGCATCTCCGCGATTGGCGAGGACCTGGCTTTCAGCCTTTCGACCGTTTCGGTGCCAGAGCCTGGCACGCTCAGCCTGGCCGGCATGGGCGCGGTGGCCTTGGCGCTGCTCGCCCGAGACCGCCGCAGAAACCGAAAAGCTAGTCGCTAAGGAGTAAAGTCCTCGTCGCCGGCCAGCCGCAAGGCAAAGCCCGCCAGTAGATCGGCCGCCCGGTCGAGATCGTCGAGCGAGACCATCTCCACGGGGCTGTGCATATAGCGGTTCGGAATACTCAGCAGTCCGGCGGCCACGCCGCCGCGGCTCGTTTGAATCGCATTGGCGTCGGTGGGCGTGCCGCGGCCGCTGGCGGCCATCTGGTAGGGCACTTCGCCGGCGGCGGCCGTCTCGAGCAGCCGCTCGACCACGCGGGGGTTCATGTTCGGACCGCGGAAGATCACCGGGCCGCGTCCCAGGGCGATGTCACCTTCGGCCTTCTTGTCGATCGTCGGACAATCGGTCGCGTGCGTCACGTCGATGGCAATGCCCACGTGCGGCTGCAGGCCGTAGGTGCTGGTCGTGGCGCCGCGCAGGCCAATCTCCTCTTGCACGGTCGAAACGGCAAACAGCGCACAGTTCAGCTTCTTGGGCGCGGTGCGTCGCACGGCCTCGAGCGCGACCCACAATCCCACTTTGTCGTCCATGCCCGGGCTGCTGGCATAGCCGTTGCGCATCGTGGTCATGCCCAGTTGCAGGGTGAGCGGATCTCCCACGCGCACTAGCGCCGCCGCCTCGGCCTTGTCCTTGGCGCCAATGTCGACCCACAGGTCCTTGAGCTTGGGCACCTGCTTGCGTTCTTCATCGGTCAGCAGGTGAATCGGCTTGCGGGCCACGATGCCAAACACAGGTCCGCTCGTAGTCCACACCGTGAGCCGCTGGCCAACCAGCACCACGGGGTCCCAGCCGCCGATGGGCTGCGCGTACAGGAACCCGTCGCTGTCAATGTACTGCACCAGAAAGCCAATCTGATCGCAGTGCCCCGCGTACATTACGCGCAGCTTGGCATCGGGGTTGCGTCCAACGACCACGTTGCCGTGGACGTCTGTTGTGACGCGGTCGGCAAACCCGTGGGCATATTGCCGCACCAGTTCCTGGATCGGCTGCTCGTACCCGGACGGGCTGGGGGTTTCGAGCAATCGGCGCAAAAATGCCAGAGCGTCGGCGTTCATGGTACCCTGCGATCTGCGAGAGGGCGAAGCGTTGGATCACCGGCGCCCACTCTATCGCAACGTCTCGACCAACCGCAAGGCAAACCAGACCTGACCGACACTGGCGGACCGTGTGTTCAACGTTGTCCACGCTCACCTGAAAGGGCCTGGAGCGCGGTCGGATGCCAAAATGGCCACGGCCGAGTCTGGGCGTTTCGATTCGGCAGCGATCGCCTTTGGCCAAGTCCGCGAAAAGCCGTTACCTGCAACGAGGCGCAAGGTGACCCACTGCAACACCGCGATAGATACTTGCCAAACTGCCGGCACGAATCGCCGCGTTGCGAAAAAACCAACCTATTGGCCAGGAAGGTGCTGTCGGCAGGCCAGAAACCCTTGACGGGTCGCGCGCCGCCGGCATACGATAGCCAATTCGGCCCATTCCACCTAAACACTGCCATGACAAGCACTAAGGTCGGCATCGTCGGACTCGGAACCGTCGGCACGGGCGTCGCGCGCCTGCTCGTCGAGCATGGCTCCCGCATCGCACGACACGCGGGGCGCAAACTCGAACTGGCGCACGTGGTCGTCCACGACGTGGCGAAGCCGCGCGCCATTAAGCTGCCCGCCGGCATGGTCTCCAACGATTTGCGGCGGATTACCGCCGATCCCGAGATTTCGGTCGTCGCCCTGTTAGTGGGCGGACTCGAGCCGGCCCGCACCATGGCACTCGAGCTATTGGCCGCCGGAAAGGACATCGTCACGGCCAACAAGGCGCTGCTGGCGGCACACGGCCCCGAGCTGTTTGACCGGGCGCGCGAGCAGGGCCGCTCGATCGCCTTCGAGGCGGCCGTAGCCGGCGGCATTCCGATCATCGCCAACATCAGCCAGTGCCTCTCGGCCAACCAGATCCAATCGATCCACGCCATCCTCAACGGCACGAGCAACTACATCCTCACGCAGATGGAAGCGCACGGCGCATCGTATGCCGACGCCGTCGGCGAAGCGCAACGGCTGGGTTATGCCGAAGCCGATCCGACGATGGACGTCGACGGCAGTGATGCAGCCCAGAAGCTGGCGATTCTGGCCCACCTGGCCTTTGGCGCGCGGGTCGACTGGCAAAACATCCCCCGCCAGGGCATCGACACGCTCGAACTGGCCGACATGAAGTATGCCAAGGAGCTGGGCTACCGCATCAAGCTGCTGGCCGTCGCACAGCTGACACCCGGCGGACTCGAATTGCACGTCTCGCCCACGCTCGTCAAGTTGGGCTCGCCGCTGGCTGACGTGCGCGGCGCCTATAACGCCATCAGCGTCGTGGGCGATGCCGTGGGCCGGGTGTTCTTCTCGGGCCTGGGGGCCGGGCAAATGCCCACGGCCTCGGCCGTCGTGGCCGACCTGATCGACACCGCCGTGGGCCGGTCGGCCATTACCTTCCGCACGCTGGAGCTCTGGTCGGACCGGGCCATGAACGTCACACCCAGCGATTACGCCAACGTGGCCGGCCGCTACTACCTGCGGTTCAACGTGGCCGACCAGCCGAGCGTGCTGGCCGAAATTGCCGGCGCGCTGGGCAAAGAGCAGATCTCGATCGCCTCGGTCATCCAGCACGAGGCCGAGGACGAAAGCCAGGGCGTTGTTCCCCTGGTGATCATGACGCACAATACGACCGAAGGCGCCATGTGCCGCGCCATCGAAGCCATCGACCGACTCTCGTTCATGCGGGGCCGCAGCGTTCGCATGCGCGTGCGCGACTAGACTTCGCGAGCCGGGGCCGGCCGACCACGGACGGAACTTGTTCATTCAGGATTCGACAAGCATAGCGATGAAATACGCACTGGTCATACCCGACGGTTGTGCCGACGAGCCGCAAGCCTCGCTCGGCGGCCGCACGCCGCTCCAAGCCGCCAACATTCCGGCCATGGACGCCGTGGCCGCCGCCGGCGTCGTCGGACGCGCCAATCACGTGCCCGCCCATTTGCCCGCTGGATCGGACGTGGCCAACCTCAGCCTGCTGGGCTACGACCCCACGGTGTATTTCACCGGCCGGGCGCCGCTCGAAGCCGCCGCGCAGGGAATTCAGCTGGGGCCCAACGACTGCGCGATTCGCTGCAACCTGGTCACGATCGAAGACCAGACGATGCGCGACTTCACGGCCGATCATATTTCGACCGAGGAAGCCACGGCCCTGCTGGCCACGCTCGCCCAGGAGATCGGTGGCGGTCAGCTCGAATTCATTCCGGGGGTCAGCTACCGCAACTTGCTGATCTATCGCGGCGGCGAGGCCACGCCGCCCTTCACGGTCGACACCCGCGCCACGCCCCCCCACGACCTGACCGACAAGTCCGTGCTCGACGACTATCCGCGCGGCCCGGGCTCCGATCTGCTCAACCGGCTGATGAGCGAGAGCATCGCCATTTTTGCCGACCATCCGGTGAATGTTCGCCGCCGCGCCGCTGGGCATTTGCCTGCCACCAACATCTGGCTGTGGGGCCAGGGGCGCACGCCCGCCGTGCCCCCCTTCGCCCAGCTGTACGGCAAGCAGGGGGCCATGATCACGGCCGTCGATCTGCTCCGCGGGCTGGCCGCGCTGATCGGTTGGCGCCGCATTGAAGTGCCCGGGGCGACCGGCTACCTCGATACCGACTACGCCGCCAAGGGGCGCGCGGCGATCGCCGCCCTGCCCGAAACCGATTTCATTTGCGTACACGTCGAAGCCACTGACGAAGCTTCGCACGAGGGGAACACCGCGGCCAAGATCGAGGCCCTTGAGCAGATCGACCAGCACATCGTCGCTCCGCTGCACGAGGCATTGCGGGCCCAGGGCGACTACCGGTTGATAGTCAGCCCCGATCATCCCACGCCGCTGGCCACCAAAACGCACAGCCACGGCGCCGTGCCTTTTGCCATTGCCGGTTCGGCTATCCAGCCGGCCGGCCAGGCAACGTACGACGAGCTGGTGGCGGCGGCCAGCCCGCTGGCCTTCGATCCCGGCTACAAACTGATGCGTTACTTCCTGGGCGGCTAATCCACCCAAGCCAACGGCGCGCTCACACCCAAGTCAACCGCTTCCTCCTTTTTCAAGCATCTCACACACCACCATGCCTTTGATCGTGCAGAAGTTCGGCGGCACGAGCGTCGCCGACAGTCAAAAGATTCTGGCGGCCGCGCGCAAGGCCGTTCGCGCCCAGCAAGAGGGTAACCAGGTCGTCATGGTCGTTAGCGCCATGGGCCACAACACCGACCTGCTGATCGACCTGGCCAACCAGATCACCGACCAGCCGCCGGCTCGCGAAATGGACATGCTGCTGTCGACCGGCGAGCAGGTGAGCGTGGCGCTGATGGCCATGGCCATCCACTCGCTGGGCCACGAGGCGATCAGCCTCACCGGCGCGCAAATCGGCATCAAAACCGACAGCACGCACACCAAGGCCCGCATCCAGTCGATCTCGACCGACCGGGTCCGCCGCGCCCTCGACGAAGGCAAGATCGTCATCGCCGCCGGCTTTCAAGGCATCGACGAGGACTTTAATATCACCACGCTGGGCCGGGGCGGCAGCGACACCACGGCCGTGGCCCTGGCCGCCGTGCTGGGCGCCCAAAGCTGCGAGATCTACACCGACGTCGACGGCGTTTACACCACCGACCCCCGCGTGCTCCCCGAGGCCCGCCACATCAACCGCGTCAGCTACGACGAGATGCTCGAACTGGCCAGCCTGGGCGCGGGCGTGATGCACAATCGCTCGATCGAGTTCGCCAAGAAGTTCAACGTGCCGATCCACGTCCGCACAAGCTTTAGCGACGTGCCCGGCACGATGATCACGGCGCTGCCCGAAGCGCCCGATCAGCCCGTCGGCGGCGCGGCGCTGGCGAAGAACGAGGCCCGCGTAACGATTCTGGGCATACCCGACCGTCCTGGCACCAGCCTGGCCATTTTTTCCAAAATTGCCGCCAAGGCCATCTCGGTCGACATGATCGTGCAGAACGTGGGCGTCGAGGGGCTAGCCGACATTTCGTTCACCGTGCTCAAGGACGACCTGCGGGCCACGCTGCAAGCGACCGAGGAGGCCGCTCGCGAGCTAGGCGCGCAGGGCGTGGCCCATGACGACGACGTAGCCAAGGTTTCCGTCGTCGGTTTGGGCATGGCCAAACAAACGGGCGTGGCCCAGCGAATGTTCCGCGCCCTGGCCGAGGCCGGCGTCAACATTCTGATGATCACTACCAGCGAGATCAAAATCTCGGTGCTCGTGGCGCGCGGCGAAGCGGCCGCGGCGCTGCGGGCCGTACACCAGGCCTTTGGACTCGACAAGGCGCCCTCGGGCGCCGGCAAGGCCAACGGTCACGACGCGGCGCGCGATCAGAGCGACGCCATGGCCGTCGTCGCCCGCCTGCAAAAGATGGAAGAGCTGACGATCGACGACATCTCGCTCGACGAGTCGCAAGCCCGGGTGACCGTCAGCGGCGTGGCCGACCGCCCGGGCATTGCCGCGGCGATTTTCGAGGCCGTGGCCGACGGCGGCATCTTTGTCGACATGATCGTGCAAAGCTATGGCCGCGAGGGCAAAGCCAAGCTCAGCTTCACCGTGCCCCAGTCGCAGTACAAGCAGTGTACCGACCTGGTGGGCAGCCTCGTCAGTCGGCTGAAGTGCGGCCCGATCACCGGCAGCCCCAAGGTGGCCAAGCTCTCGATCATGGGCATCGGCATGCGCAGCCACACGGAGGTGGCCATCCGGGCTTTCCGCTGCCTGACCGAGGCCGGCATCAACGTCGACATGATCAACACCAGCGAAGTGCGGGTGAACGTCGTGGTCGACGGCCAACATGGCGCCAAGGCCCTGGCCTGCCTGCAAGCCGCGTTTGCCGACGCCAGGCAGTAGTCGGTGCAGGCGGTAAGGTCGCTTTGGGTCCGCTGGCAAGCGCGCCCCAAGCGGTCCGAAAAACCGCCCACGCGCGATTGCGCATTTCCGGCGAAGTGCCGCTATAATCCGGTAAGGGTACCGGCCGGCCTGGGGGGCCAGGCGGCCGCTGGTGCGCGAATCCGGAGGGCGCTAGCATGTCGGATCCGTCGGGCTCGTATCCGCGCCGCGAGTTCTTAACCCGCTGTGCCGCCGCGCCGCTTGCCGCGGGGCTGCTCGCGGCAGCCGAGCCCGTGCTGGGCGAAGCGACTTCGACGCTGCCCCCGTTCACCCGCGACGTGCCACGCATGAGCGAGGCCGAGCTGGTGCGGCAGGTCGAGCGGTTGTTGGTGGAAGTGCCGTCGCGAGCCCGTTACCAGTACGTGCCGCTCGAGCCGTCCAAGAACGCCTGGCCCCAGTGGGAGGCGTTTGCCAAGAAGTTCGTCGAGATGCCAGCCGACGATCCGTTTTATGAGGGGTTCGAGCAGCTTTGCGCCGACCCGGCTCGGGTCTCGGACGAAATGCGCCAACGCATTACCGACTGGGTTGCCCAGAACCGCGACTGCCTGCGTCAGATCGACGCGGTGCTCAGGGTGGGACAGATCGAATTTCCGCGCGCCCAGCGTTCGGTCCGGCTGGCCCTGTCGGACCAATTTGGAACTGCCCGCAGCATGGCACGACTCAAGCGGGCCGACTCCGCGCTTCGCCTCTTCGCCGGGGACGTGGCCGGCGCACTGGCTGCGGCAATCGACATCGTGGCCCTCGGCAACATGTTGCTGGACGCCGAAGTGCTGCTGGTGGACCTGCTGGTCGCAACTGCCATCTTGGGCGTCGCCGCTGACGGTCTCCAAAGCGCCGCCCTTTCGCCGCGTGCCACCTTGACACAGGCCAAAGCGGTCATTGACGCTCTGGCACGCTCCAAGCCGCCCATCGACCACTTGAAACGGGCATGCCGCATCGAGCTCTGCCGCTGGAGCTTTCCGACGGTCGCCAGCTTTCCCGAGCGCGGCACGCTGGCCGAGTATGTGAAGTACCACCTGGCTGCTGACTTGACTCCCGACACGACGCTCAGCGACAAGGCGCTGGCCGCCTACCGCACGGTGTACCAACAGATTTGCCAGGTGCTCGCAGACCACCCCCGTCCCTTCGACAAAGCGGCCACGGTCCGCCTGCTGGGCGAGTTGACCGCGCAGTGGCTCGATGAATTGGATAAGCCCTGGAGCCAGCGGCGCCATGACTTGCTCGCACCGGTGCAACGCTCGCTGGCCGCCTGGCCCAGTGAGCTCGGCTCTTCTTCGATTTGGTTCGTCGACTTCAGCGACGACGCCGCCCCCAAGCCTCTCAGCGCTGCCGAGATTCAAACTGCCCGCGACGCCCTTCGGGTCGTCGACAATCCGTTTGGCAAATTCCTGGTCCTCGAAACGCTCGGCGCGGTGCTGATCTGCCCCATCCTCGAGATGCAGCAAGCACGCGTCGAGGCTGCCCGCTTGAAGATCGGGCTCACCTGGTACGAAAAAGAGCGGGACAAATTGCCCGAGTCGCTAGGAGAACTCGTTAACGCCGGACTGCTGCCCGCCGTGCCCAGCGATCCCTACGACGGCCAGCCGTACCGCTATTCGCGCGAGCGCCGGGTCATTTGGTCCATAAATCAAGATGGCCAGAACATGGGCGAGATTCCCGAGGTGGTTGATCCCGAGTTTCCCTTTGACGAAAACTTCGAGCTCACCTGGCGGGTCACACCGGCTGCAACCAACCAATAGCAGGTCAGCCCGACAGGGCGACGCACCAGACACAACCGACTGTTAGCACTCGCATCTGTGCGTGCTTCGAGCTTCGTTCTTAATCAACCCAGGTAGGTCCAGCGATGTGCGTTGGCAATCGGGCGGAGCGTTTGTTATCGCATGGTTTGCTTGCCATCGCAACGCTGGCAGTTTGCTGCCCCTGTGTGGATAGCGCCGTCGGCGCCGTCGAGGTTCCGCCCGCCGAGTCGGCTACGGCTCTCGGCACCGCACCGGCAAAGCAACCGGTCCGCCTGATTGCTCGCTGGCCCGGCGCCCGCCCT
>CAZPED010000106.1:0-8957 GCA_964585335.1 uncultured Planctomycetaceae bacterium
TGGCCTTTGCGCTGGCGGTACACGAAGGAACTCTGTATGCCGGCACCTGCGAGCCCGAGGCTGGCCAGTCGGGCCACGTCTACCGTTACGCGGGCGGGCAGACCTGGCACGATTGCGGCGCGCCGACCAAGGCCAACGCCGTGACGGCCATGGCCGAACTGGACGGCCAACTCTACGTCGGCACCGGCAAGTACCGCGTGGCTGGCTCGGCGCTCGCCGAATCGCCCAATACCAACCTGGGCGGGCAGATCCTGCGCTATGCAGGCGAGGGCCGCTGGATCGACTGCGGCCAGTTACCGGGAGTCGAGGCGGTGGGCGGACTGGCCGTTTACCGAGGCACGTTGTACGCCACCTCGCTCTACAAACCCGCCGGGTTCTTTCGCTACGCAGGGGGCACGCGCTGGGTCGACTGCGGCAATCTTGGCCGGCGCGTCGAGGCGCTGGCCGCTTACAACGGCCACTTGTACGCTACGAGCTACGACGGCGGTGTCGTCTTCCGCTACGACGGCGAGCAGTGGGAAGACTGCGGACAGCTCGGCACCGCCGACGAGAACTCGCAAACCTACTCGTTTGCCATCTACAACGGCAAACTGCACGTCGGCACCTGGCGCTCAGGACGCGTCTACGAGTTTGTCGCGCCCCACCGCTGGACCGACTTGGGGCGCTTGGGCGAAGAGCTCGAAGTGATGGGCATGCTGGTCCACAACGGCCGCTTGCTGGCCGGGTCCCTGCCGCTGGCCGAGGTGTATGCCTATCAGGGCAACGCCCGCTGGCAGCGCCAGGCCCAGCTCGACGCCACGCCCGACGTCAAATACCGCCGGGCCTGGACAATGGCCGAGTTTCAAGGCCGGGTCTATTGCAGCACCCTGCCCTCGGGCAAAGTCTTTGCCTCCCAGGTCGGCCGCACGGCCAGTTGGGATCGGGCTTTTCCGGCCGGCTGGCACCACGTGACGGCGGTTCGCCACGGCCGCCAGCTGCTGCTTTACGTCGACGGCAAACAGGTCGCACAGTCCGAAGCGTTCGAGCCCGACCAGTACGACCTGACCAACGACCAACCGCTGCGGATTGGCGCGGGAACCAGCGACCATTTTTGCGGGCGGCTGAGCGACGTGCGATTGTATCGCGGCGCAATGACGCCGGCCAAAGTGGCCCGACTTGCCAGCGGTCGCTAGGCGGCAGGCGCGCAGCGGCTGCGCGCGAATGAATCGCCGCGTCCGGCGTCTCGCAGCTAACCTGTCGCGCAGCTATTCGTCGCTGGCCAGCTGATCTTGTCCGCGCTTTACCGCTTGCACAAACGACATGATCTGTTCGAGCCGGTCGGGCTTGCCCTGGAATTCGATCCGCACGGTCGGCAGCGCCACCTGCTTGCCGAAGCGAACCGTTTCTTCGAGGGCCGGGGTGCCAAACACCGTGAACTCGCGCTGGTTGACCTTGTCGACGGCGATCACCACCTCGGCATCGGCGATGGCCGACCGCGTGGCCGCATCGCAACAGGGGCGCAGATCGTCGTCGAACAGGGCCTCGATTTGAATAACGTCCATGCCAGAACTCCCGGGCCGTTGGTAAGTCCGCCTCGCCGACCACCGGTCCGCGGCAGCCCCCAGGGCAGGAATCCCGCCCCGCCGCCGCGTCGGAGAATTTCAGTAGACAATATAAGCCGAATGTTCCGAGCTGACAGGGCAGAGATTTCTGACCGGTTGCACGGTCAGCCTGGCGGGGCTTGTCCCAAAGCCAGACGGCGATTAGGTTATTCGTTTCGGCATTGGTCGCCGGGCAGTCGCCAAGACATCCCGCTGTGGCTGGCCCGCCCGCCAGGCCCGATGCCGAAAGAACTGGACAGGTAGCTCAGTTGGTAGAGCAACGGACTGAAAATCCGTGTGTCGGCGGTTCGATCCCGCCCCTGTCCACTGATCGTTTTGCCAGCCCAACGCTCGAAGACGCGGCAGCGATAATGCACATGCTGGCCCGCCACACGTTGCCGCGTCGGGCTCAGTAGTTTCCCTCCCAGGCATCCCTCAAAATCGCCTGGTCGAGATCGGCCTCGGCCAGCAATTTCTGCGGCCGCCGGGCCTCGTCCTCCAGCTCATTCGGCCGCCAGAACTCCTCGGCAGGCTCGACCATCAGCCCCTAAGCGCGCATCAACAACCCTAAGCGCGCATCAACAAACGCGTGCCGCTCAACACAGACTCCTTGTGCCATCCAGTTTCCTTCGAACGAGCCAGCTGGAACCACAAGACGACGAGGACGGGCAAGGCATATTTGTCCCAGATCAGGTGGGCCTTCATCAGCATGATGGCGTTCGTCAGAATGAGTACCGACTCCAAGGACCACGAGCGGAACCGAACCACAGCTAACGCCGCCAGCAGGAAAAACACGGACACCCGCGGGAAATCTCCCAGACAAGCGCGGAGGACTTTGTCGAGCAAGCCCATGCTTGCAATCTGGTAGCCGCCCCCGTTGCCGACGGGAGGAAAGAGCACAAAGAGCAACAAGAGCAAGGCCACCAGGAAGAGCGCTCTTTTTTCGAAGAACACCTTGGCTGAGAAGCTCCGACTGATCAGCACGAATTCGGGGATCACATAGTAAAGGCCGAGACATGCCAGGAAATAACCAGCATTTGCCGGCAGGACCAGCGAAGGTTGGGCGGTATCGACTTGCTGGACTTGAAAAGCCGGAGCGGGCGCAAAGCGACCTCCAAAAAACCAGTACCAACCCGGCAGGCTAAGCACCGCAATAGCGAGCGAAGCCGCCACGCCGAACGACGGTTTCTGGATCGATCTCCAATTGTCAACGATATAAAACAGCAGCAGCCCCAGAGGAAATGCCACCGCATACTGGCGACAAGAAATGGCAAGCACAAATGCTACGGCCGAGACAGCCAGTTTTCGATCGAGGAAGGATTTTACTCCCCAGAGCGTAAAAAAAATCGCCATGATGTCCGTGTACAGATGCACTCCGACACCGACGTAATAAGGGCACAAGAAACATCCGCACGTCGCCAGCAAGGAAAGCCGATTGACGGCACCGCCGGCAAACAGGATCAGCCGCGTCGTGAGGAACGATAGAAGCAGATTGCAAACTCTGCCCGCCCAAATGCCCTGGTGAAAGAGGAATTCGATCATTCCAAAAACCACGAACGGGAGCGGGGTGTTGAGTTCCGTGTACGACCGCAATTGCTCCACGGTCGGAAACAGCGAATGGCTGAAGAACAAGGAGGACTGCCAGAAATGAGTCTCGTCCCCCTGGGGCGGAAATGACAAACGGCCGAAGAAGATGTAGATGGCGAGGTATAAGCCCACAAGTCCCGCAAGCGGTTTCACAAGCAGCTCACTGGTTGGAGAGGATTGAATTGTGATTCCCAATACACGGTGACCAGATCCAAAAGATCTCTTTCCGAACCCCGCATTCTTCCCCTTCGCACTCTGAAACCAAGGGCTGCCGTCCTCCACTCCCGCCGCCGAAGACTTTGAGCACACGAACACGGCCCGCGACGGAACCCACGTCCAATTAACCTTCCACTGTATCTGCACGACCGAACCGTGTCGTGGGTGCGAAAGTGGGCGATGACGCATTCTTCTTGATATCGGGCACACGACGACACCGAACTCGAAGATGGCTCGCCGACGCCGCCGATCAGCCTGGCGGAATCGGGCATACCTTTCGGCATCGTCGTCAGGTCCGGCACGCTGACCGACAGCACCTCCAAAACTCCAAACAAATCCCGCCAGTTATGCGGCTGGCTGCGTGCGCTTGGCGGAGCGAAGCGCGGAGCGCCGCGCCGCGATGGACTATTGGCTGGGCGTGGCGGACGATTGCGCATCGCAGCGCTCGATGAGTGCATCGATTTGACCGCGCTCGCCTTCGTCGCTGACCAGCTCGCGGCAGGTGCGCAGCGCAGCGGCCGCGTCGGCATAGCGGTGCTCTTGCAACAGCAACTCGCCGAGCAGGCGGTGGGCCGCAGCGAACTCGGGATTGCGCTCGATCGCCCGTTGCAAATGGCCAATGGCCGCGCCAGGATGATCCTGGGCCAGGGCCGCGCCCAGGTTGAACTGCGGAGCCGCCGAGTTGGCATCCAGTTCGGCGGACTGTTTCAGATGCGCCCGTGCTTCGTCCGTGCGGCTCAAGCTTGCCAGCGCGACGGCCAGGTTGTTGTGCGCGGTGGCCGAGCCGGGACGAATGGCCAGCGCGGCCTGGTAATAGCGAATCGCCTCGGCCTGGTCGGTGGGGCGCAGCGCGTCGGCCAGCGTCAGGTTTGCCAGGAAGCTATCGACGTGCTGCTGCTGGACCTGCATGCGAAACGCCGTGGCGTCGAGCCCCGCGGCGGCCAGACGGTCGCCCAGCGCCCGCAGTTGCAAGACCGCCGGTTTGGTCGCGGCCGCGGTTGCGGCCAGACGCGTCAGCACTTCTCGATCGTTCCACGTGGCCGGGTCGCGGCACTGGCGCACCCACGCTGGCGCGCCAGGATCGGCCAGCCGGGCAACGTCGAGCACCCAGTTGCGGCGCGTTGCATCGGCTTCGCAGACCGCCCAGTCGTCGAGCGCGGCGACCAGCGGCGTTTCAATATCCGAGGCCTCGATGCGTTTGGCGATCGCCACCGGGGCGTCAGACATGCGGCCAATCCCCGTGCGGACAAACAGCGCCTCGTATTCCTTGGCGGCGCGGGCGTCGGGTTGCCACGTGACGTCCGGCAGGCTTAAGGCCATGGCCCGCTTGATGCCGATGACCTCGAGCCGTTCGACGCGGTCGAGATCGCTGAGCACGCGATCGATCCGTTGGCGAAGGTCGGGGAAACCGCCGTCGCCCAGCTTGCCCAAAATGGCCCGGGCTTCAGCAAACCGCCCGTCCTGCACGAGTTGCACGCCGGACTCGAGTCGCGCGGTGAGGCGGCTTTTCTCGGCGCGGTCGGCGGCGGCTTCCGTCCACTCGCGCGTGGTCTGGCTGGCGATCAGCGCGGCCAGCAAAATCAGCGTGACGGCCAGCGCCGTTGGCAACGGATTGCGGCGGACCCATCGGGCCCAACGCTCGGCCGGCGGCACCGGGCGGGCCAGGATCGGCTCGTGCCGCAGAAACCGGTCGAGGTCGTCGGCCAATTCGCCGGCAGACGCGTATCGCTGGTGCGGATCCTTTTCCAAACACTTCAGGCAGATGGTTTCCAGGTCGCGAGGCACCTTGGCGTTGATCCGCGATGGCCAGGTGGCATCCTCGTTGGCCAGGCGGCGTTCGGTGTCCGACAGGCTCTCGCCGCGAAACGGCGGCCGCCCGGTCAGCATCTCGTACAAAATGGCCCCCAGGGCAAACACGTCGACGCCGCGTCCCAGTGCGGCAGGGTGACCGAGCATTTGCTCGGGCGCCATGTAGCTGGGCGTGCCGATGCGGGCCCCGGTGTTCGTCAGCTCGCTATCGCGATCCAGGCGGCGGGCCAACCCGAAGTCGGTAATCTTGGGTTCCTCATCGCCCCCCAGCAGCACGTTGGCCGGCTTCAGATCGCGATGGACCATGCCCGCCTCGTGCGCGGCCTGCACGGCGCGGGCCAGGGTGCTGACCAGCTTGGCCGACTCGCGTGCCGGCTGCACGGCGCCCCCCAGCTTTTCGGCCAGGCTGCCGCCGCCGACGAACTCCATCGTGTAGAAGGGATGCCCTTCGACTTCGCCGAATTCGTAAATCTGCACGATGTTCGGGTGGCGCAGCGCCGCCACCGCTTCGGCTTCGCGCACGAATCTGAGATGTTCCTGCCGGCTGGCGTACGAGCCGGTCAGCAACATTTTTAGAGCGACCTGGCGGTTCAGCTTCAGGTGCAGGGCCTTATAGACGATGCCCATGCCGCCGCGCCCCAAGACCAATTGCACGTCGTGGTCGGGAATTGCCGGAAACGGGGCGTCGCCGCTGGCCGGCACGTGATGCAGCGTTCTTTCCTGCAACACCGAAGCTGGAAACAGCGAATCGACCTGGGCCTGGATCGAACGTAGCTTTCGCAGCCGTTCGCGCACTTCGGCGACGAGCTCGGGGTGCTGGACGCAGACCTCGTCGGGCGACCGGCCCGATTCCAAGATCTCGTCGATAAGGTCGTCGATCTGATCTTCGCGCGACATGCCAATGCCCCGTGCCAGTCCCGCGTCAGGCGTCGTTCGCTTCGGGCGACGGCGTGGGGTTCAAGTCTCCAAGTTTTTCGGCCAACAGCAGTAGCGAGCGGTTCAATCGGCGCTGAACCGTTTTGGTCGAAGTTCCCAGCACCTCGGCGACCTCGGCATGCGTCATGCCTTGAATCCGCACCAGGCTGAACACCTCGCGCTCGTCCTCTGGCAATGCTTCTATCGCGTCGAGCATTCGCACGGCGCTGGGCGTCAGCTGCGAGGCGCTCGTTTCGGGCGCCGGCACGAAGGCCTCTTGCACGTCGACGATGGGCGACTGCGAATCCAAGCGGCGGGCCAGGTCGTTCAGCTCCCACCGCATGTGCTGATTGGCCAGGGCGAAGAACTGGCGAACGGTCGTCGGCCGGACCTCGTGCATGGCGCGCAGCAGCCGGTCGACCACGGCGCTGAGCATCTCTTCCGAGTTCAAATTGAGCGGCGGTCGCGCTAGCCGAGGGTAGCTGCGCACGAGCAGCGCGCGGCACAGCAAGTGCAGCCGCGCCACTGAACTATCGATCAATGCCCTGATGATGGGGTCGGGGGGCGCGTTGCCGTCGAGACGTGCCAACTGGCCCAGGTAGCGCTGGACCGCAATCGTGGTTTGCCCTTGATCCATCCGGCCTGTTCCTAAAGTTCTATACGCGTTGATCTTCGCTCAATCCACGCGCGGGGGGAAGTGTCGCCGGGCGGTAAATCGCATGGTCCCGCTGTCCACCTCCCCCGCTCAGTCCGGCAGAGAGAGAAATTCAAAGGACTTAACTTGGAAAGGATCGTGCCATGCAGGCCGCTAATCCCGCACTCGACGAGGCGATCGATCACCGCATCCGGGCTTTCTTGAAGCAGCTGAGCGCCGTGGGAGGCAAACCCCTTGAGGAGTTGTCGCCGTTCGAAGCTCGCAAAGTCCTGGTCGACTTGCAGGCTTCGGCCCAGGTCGAGCTGCCGCCGGCCAGAGTCTCGACCCGCACGATCACCCAGGACGGTCAGCAGGTTGACCTGACGATTGTACGGCCTGCCGGCGTCGAACGGACGGTGCCCGCATTCATGTTTTTTCATGGCGGCGGCTGGGTGCTGGGCGATTTTCCGACCCACGAGCGGTTGGTCCGCGACCTGGTTGCCTACTCAGGCGCGGCTGCCGTGTTCGTGAATTATACGCCATCGCCCGAAGCCCAGTACCCCGTGGCCATCAACCAGGCGTACGCGGCCACGAAGTGGGTCGCCCAGCACGGCCACGAGATCGACGTTGACGGCAGTCGGCTGGCCGTGGTCGGCAATAGCGTCGGTGGCAACATGGCGGCCGTCGTGGCACTGATGGCCAAGGACCGGGGCGGCCCCGAAATCCGCTTTCAAGCCTTGCTCTGGCCGGTGACCGACGCCTACTTCGACACCACCTCGTACCACGAATTCGCCGAAGGCCGATTCCTGACCCGAAACATGATGAAGTGGTTCTGGGACAACTACACGACCGACCCCAACCAGCGCAGCGAGATTTACGCCTCACCGCTACGGGCCATGACCGAGGAGCTGCGCGGCCTGCCGCCAGCCCTGGTGCAGACGGCCGGCAACGACGTGCTGCGGGACGAAGGCGAGGAGTATGCCCGCAAGCTCGACGTGGCGGGAGTCGACGTGCTGGCCGTGCGCTATAGCGGCCTGATCCACGACTGGGGGCTGCTCAATCCAATCAGCCAGGTGCCCGCCGTGCGAACCGCGCTCCTGCAAGTCGGCGAAGAGCTCAAGCGCCGGCTGCGTTGATCAACCGACCCGACTGGACCTGAAACTTTCGACGAGGCGACCTGACGCGTTGAACTGCCATGTTAATGCTGCCGTTTGTATGTTTCGCGACTGTTTTCGCGGTGATTGCCAGCATCTCGACCCGGGCGGTCGCACTGGGGGCGGCTCTGGCCGCGTTCCTGGTGCTGCACTGGCTCGGCGGGTGATTCGGCGCGCGGCGATCACGCCTAGAACTCAACTTTGCCGATCGGAGGACCCTACGATGAACGCCCAACAAGCAACGCTGCAAGAAAACCGTGTGGACAAGCGCCTGGCCACGCCCACGGATCTGTCGCATGAGGGAGTAGCGGCCGTCTCGGCCGAGCTCCGCAGCCTGCTGGCCGACGTGTTCGCCCTGTATGTGAAGACCAAGAACTTCCACTGGCACATGAGCGGTCCCCATTTTCGCGATTACCACCTGCTGCTGGACGAGCAGTCGGAACAGATCTTCGCAATGACGGACGAGCTGGCCGAGCGGGCCCGCAAGATCGGTGGCGCCAGTCTGCGGTCGATTGGCGACATCGCCCGGCATCAGCGGCTGCAAGACAATAACGACCCATTCGTGCCGCCGCAGGAAATGCTGGCCGAACTGGCCAGCGACAACCAACATTTGACGCGCTCGCTGCGCGAAGCGCATGTGGTGTGCGACCAGCACAACGACGTGGCCACGGCCAGCCTGATCGAAAACTGGATCGACCAGACCGAGCGTCGGACCTGGTTCTTGTTCGAAGCGGCCGAATCGCGTTAGAGGGCGTGCCAAACCGGGGCGCGCTGGTAAGATGGTGGCCAGCGACTCGCGGCTTGCGAGTCACGGAAAAGGAGCCAGGTGGATGTCCGGAATTCATCGCAGAGAACTTCTTACCAGCGCGGCGGCCTTTGCGGCGGTAGCGGCCACGATGGGCACGAACCAACCCGCCGAGGCAGGTGACCCCAGCTTCATGAACAACGTGCCAGATCCGCTGCTCAGCGGCAAAGAGCTGCCGACATTCAAGTTCGCCCTGGAGAAGTCCGAGGGCAAGGTCATCGGCAAAAGCTACGGCAAGGAAGCGACGGTCACGCAGC
>CAZPED010000107.1:0-8933 GCA_964585335.1 uncultured Planctomycetaceae bacterium
TGAGCTATGCGCCCGCCCAAGGGGGTGCCGCCCCTGAGGAATAGCGTATTTTAGGAACCGTGGGCTGGCTGTCAATTCGTTGAATTATAACACGCCCCTTCGCGGGCCCGAAGGGGCCAGTGGGCGACGAAATGCCGCCAATTTTTGCCGCCGGTTGCTCTGCCGGCAAAGTTTCTTCAGCCGCTAGAATCGGAAGAGTTTTACTTTTCCGCCGGAGTTGCCGAATAGAGAGATCGCGGCGGCGCGCCGATTGGCCGGCCGCGCGCCTTGTGGATTGTTACCCGTCTCGAGGAAGGAATCTCGCCCGATGACCATCGATCTTGCCAAGAGCCGTCTGGTTGCCGCTCTGACCTTGTCTGTCGCCAGCGTGGGCAGCCTGCAGGCAGCGCCCCCGGCGGCCACCGCCAAAGGCAACACCGGGCCAACCGTGCAGACCATTCTGGCCTTCCAGCCCGTGGCCAAGGACGTCAGCATCGACCGCCCTGAAGGGTCCGAGATTGCCAAGTGCTCGATCAGCATGGCCGACAACAACTCGGGCTACATCCTGCGGACCGGCGACGGCGAGATCCTGCGGATTTTCCGCGATACGAACAACGACCGAGCCGTCGACCAATGGAGTTACTTCAAAGACGGGGGCGAAGTCTACCGCGACATCGACACGAACAAAAACGAGCGGCCCGACCAATGTCGCTGGCTGAACACGGCCGGCACGCGGTGGGGCATCGACACCAATGAAGACGGTAAAATCGACCAGTGGAAGACGATCTCGGCCGAGGAAGTGACCGCCGAACTGGTGGCGGCGCTGCGCGACCACGACCGCGCTCGCTTCGAACGGCTGCTGGTCTCGCCCAAAGAAATCAAGGCACTTGGTCTGAGCGAAGCGAAATCGCAAGCGCTGGCCAAGAAGCTCGAAGCGGCCACGACGGGCTTTGCCAAGTTCGCGGCCGGCCAAAAACTCGTCACCCGCGAGAGCAAATGGGTCTCGTTCGGCGGCTTTCAGCCGGGCATCGTGCCGCAAGGCACCGAAGACTCGACTGCCGACCTGATGGTTTATGAAAACGTGATGGCGATGGTCGAAAACGACGGCAAGGCGCAGCCGCTGACCGTGGGCGCCCTGGTGCGGGTGGGTAGTAACTGGCGGCTGATCGATCTGCCGCTGATCAGCGAAGACACGGCCAGCGCCAACGACTACAAGCCGTTCTTCTTTGCCATGCCGAAGGTCGAGCGAGCCGACCAGCAAGTCAACAAACCCAACGAGAAGATGCAGCAGCTGATGTCCGAGCTGCAAAACCTGGGCGAAATTACGGCCGACACGCCGCCCAAAACGCACGAGCGCCGTGTCGAACTCCTCACCGAGCTGGCCGAAATGGCCGAAACGCCCGAGATGCGGGCCCAGTGGTACCAGAACCTGGCCGACATGCTCAGCGCCGCGGTACAAACGGGCGGCTACGACGCGGGCATCGACAAGCTTAAGACCCTGCACGACACGCTGGCCGCCGATGGCAAGGACGAGGCCCTGGCCTTCTACGTCAAGTTCCGCTGGCTAACGGCCGAACACGGACAGGAACTGGCCAAGCCGCAAGCTGATTTTGCCGTCATCCAGAAGAAATGGATCGCCGACCTCACGGAGCTGGTCAACGCGGGTAAGAAGTATCCCGACTCGGCTGATGCGATGATGGAGCTGGCGATCGCCCAGGAATTCGGCGGCGACGAAACCGAAGCGCTCAAGTGGTACGACACGATTGCCCGTGACTTTCCCAGCTCGCAGGTCCACCGCAAGGCGGCCGGCGCCAAGCTGCGACTGACCAGCGTGGGTAAGCCGATTCCGCTGAAGGGCAAAATGCTCAACGGCGCCGGCGCGTTCGACCTCAGCGCCCACAAGGGCAAGGCCGTGCTGATCCAGTATTGGGCTACCTGGTGCGAACCGTGCAAGGCCGACATGCCGCTGCTCAAGGAGCTGCGATCCAAGTTCGGCAAAGAGTTCGAGGTCGTGGGCGTGTGCCTCGACCAGGACAAGAAGGACGCCGTCTCCTTCCTCAAGCAAAACGATCCGCGCTGGCCGCAATTGTTCGAGGAAGGTGGGTTGGATAGCCCGCTGGCTAACGAACTGGGAATTCAGACTCTGCCGACGATGATCCTGGTCGACAAAGACGGCAAGGTCGTGAATCGCAACATTCGGGCTCAGGAGCTCGAGGGCGAGCTGAAGAAGATTTTGAAGTAAGCCGCGGGGAATTTCCCACTGGGACGAAACAAAAAAAGCCGCGCAAATGCGCGGCTTGTTTCGTTTGGCGATCTTATGGACAGCCCCTCCCGGCTGGGTGGCGTGCCGGCCCGGGACGCTCAGGATCGCCGGGGGTTTACCAGCTCCAGTGCTTGTTGCGGCGTTGATGCACGCCGCTAAAGCCCGCGGAGTTCTTCTTCTTCGGGCGTACCGCCCGCTTGATCTTGTTGGCGCGCGAGAGCGAGGGCTCCTGCTGCCGGCTTCGCCGTGGACCTTCTGGCGGGTCCAGGTGGTCGTCCATTGGCACACATCCTTTCGTTTGAGGCACCCGCGCGGCGGCGGGCGGTTTTCGTAAACACCGCTCCGGCTTAAAAGCAAGCACCATGCCTTAGTGGGGGCGGACCCTCGGAATTCCAACCGAGCGAATGCGGTTTCGGCACGAGCGGGTGCCGGCATACGCAGTTGCAGCAAGCACTTCGGCGCAGCGGCGTGCTAGCTCAAATTTTTTTCCAGAATCGATCGCTGTAGGGCGCGCAGCGAATGTGGCGACCGGCGCAATCCACCAAAACAAGGAGAGGTTTCACCATTTTGGTGAAAGTGCGCAGCATCACCCAGTAGCCGTGCGCGGGGCCACGGCATTTGGGCGCCAGCCCCGTCAGGCACAGCCTGCCGATTGCTTGCAAATTCTACAAATCACCACGGGGCAGGCGTTTCTACGCGCCCTCCGGCAGCACGTCAACAAAGCGCGCAACACCAATCACAATAATAACTTACCAACCACGACAATTGACGCCCCGGCAATTCGCTGCCGCTTGGCACGCCAGTCGCTTTAAAGCCGCACAGCCTGCGGGCAACAGCACTCGTAGTACGAGGTGCTGTCAAACCAATGTTCACGCTGCAGTAACTCTGTGGAAGGGAATCCCGGGAGACTAAAGCGAATGGCGTACCCAGAAACGACGATCCTGATTTGGGCCCTGACGGTGATTCAGCTAGCAGGGCTGATGAGTGCCTGGCTGGCCCGGCTGAGCGAAGGCTCGCGCGGGCAAGCCTCTTGCCAGTGGCTGTTTTTCGGCTGCCTGGTGCTGGTGGGGCTTACGGCCATGGTTTCGGTGACCCTGGGCCCCCGATACTGGCTCATTTCGGGAGCCACCCTGGGCATTATGATCGTCGGGGCAATCTGGGACTTCCGGGCTCACGCGCCCGCCGAGGGATTGCAGCAGACGCACTAGTGCAAGCGTGCTAGCAACCGGCGGTTTTCCCTCCTTACTCGCTCTTCGAGCCGTCGCGGCGCGCTGACCTTCTCCTACCAGCAGCGCTAGCTGGCCCCCGCTTTTTTCGCAAAAGGCGGCAAAACCGGAAAAAAGCTCCCCTTCGGCACAATCGGCAACCGACACCTATAGGCAGGCGAATTCGTGGCCTGCCAGGTATTGGGTGCGCCAATGCGTGGCGGGCCTCGCCAATCGCTTAAACCCGTGAACCGCGCGGGCCGCAAGCAGTCGGCCAGCCGGTGCCCATACGGACGATCACCAGCGTTCGAATTCATTCAGGAGGGGGGAAATGCAACGAATTGTCTTTGCCTTGGCGGTCGTGGCGATGACCGCGGGCGCTCCGCTGGGAGCGCTGGCCGGAGACCGCGAAGACCGCGCGACGGCCGAGCAGATTGCCACGCTGATTCGCGACAGCGGCCAGCTGCAAAACTACAGCCTCGGCGTGAAGTACAAGAATGGCACGGTTTGGCTTTCGGGCCGCGTGACCAACGACCAACAAATGCAAGCTGCCCTGCAGGTCGTGAGCGACATCGAGGGCATCGAGCAAATCGTCAACAACCTCGAAGTGGGTGCCGGCTCGAAGGTCAAGCAAGCCTCGGCCACTCGCCCGGTGGGCAAAGCCATGGGCGGCGCCGACGTGGCGGCCCCGGCCCAGGGCGACGTCGCTCCGGCGGGCTACCATCATATGCGTGCCGCGGCCCGGCATGCCCCGCCGGCCACCGGCTACGTGGGCGCTGCGGGCTGTCCGCCGGCGGCCTACGACCAGCCACACTTGCCGAACTATGCCTGGCCGAGCTACGCGGCTTACCCGAACTACGCCGCTTTGTCGTACCCCAAGCAGTATTCGCCGACGGCGTTTCCGTTCATCGGCCCCTTCTATCCCTATCCGCAGGTTCCGCTCGGATGGCGCAAGGTGGCCTTGGAATGGGACGACGGCTGGTGGTTCCTCGACTTCTACGATCGCAGCCACCATTAGTGGTGACAGCGCGACGGCGACAGCATGTCGCCTGACGTGAAACGACACAGGGCCCCGCCGTCTTGCAAGGGAGACGCGCGGGGCCCTGGCTTTTTGACGAGCTCGTGCCCGGCAAAATGCCAACTGCCACGATTTGGGCGTTATTTTCGGCACAACCGGAAAAACCCGCAAGTTTGGCGCAAAGCAACTCGATAACTAGGGCTAACGACCAACAGGCGCGTGCGGCAACCATTGTGCCAGCACGAGCCAGGCGGGCCCTGCGGCAAGCGGCCCGCCCCCAAGAAACCGGCTGACACAATCGTTCGAGGAATCGGTCATGGCGATCAAGCACTCAGGCGTCCTGGGAATCATTCTGTTGGGCTTGGCAGCAGTGTCGAGCACAGGCTGTGCCGGCGTCGCGGGTCCGCAGCTGGGCGTCTTCGGCATCCCGATTCCCGTCAGCCCGTTCTTTCAGGACAAGAAGGAAGACGAGTACTGGGTGAAGGAGCGTTATCAGCGCGTGCCCATCCTCGGTCCGCTGACCGCGGGGGGCCCAGTGCAGGCTCTCGACCCGCCGAGCGACGATGAAGTAATGCGGTCGTTGGAACGGGCACATCCGGTTGAAGGCGGTTTCCCGCTGTTGCACGAAGTGCAGCGGAACAACGTGCGGATCGAGAAGGTGAAAATCGCCGACTACATCGACCCGCCCCGTTTCTACCCGCTGATTGGTCCGGCCCAGCAGCACCATGCTCACTACAAGTGCACGATCTACTACACGGAAACCAAACGAATCGGCTGGCCGTTGCCGCACACGCTCCGCGACGAAGATGCCCGCGAAGTAATCTATGTCGACCACAACCACTTCCACATGGTGGGCAACGTCGACACGGGTGCCTCGGCCGACTATTAGTCGGACCTTGGCGGGCTCGCCGAAAGTGCCCCGTGCCAGCCTGGCTAGCACGGCGAAGCAAGCAGGAAACAAGCACTGCCGGCCCAAGTGGCCGGCAGCTTCGTCAAAACGACCTTGTGACCGCTTCGCCGCTCCGAGTACCATCCGACGCCGCTCGTCAGGCGGCCAGGGGGCGATTCCAGGAATCGGCATGGCACGGACCCTATGCATCGCTCTTTGTCGCGTTACGCGCTCACGCTCGCCATCGCTTTCTGGGGCTCGGCCAATGCCATGGCCGACGAGCCCGATGAAGTGCTGACGGACGCCTCGCGCGCCTACCGCCAAGGGCAATACGCCGCTGCCTGCCAGGGGTTCGACACCTGGCTGAAGAGTCACGGCACCGATCCGGTAGCGGCCCAAACGCGATTCTTTTACGGTGAGGCGCTCGCGCAGCTCGACCGCTGGAAAGAAGCCCGGCAGCAATTTGCCGCGCTCTTGGAACACGACCCGCAACACAAGTACGCGCGGCAGGCACTTTTTCGCCGCGGCGAAGCGGCCTACCTGACCGGCGATCTGGCGGCGGCGCAAGGCGACCTTTCGACTTTCGCCGAGCGCTATCCCCAGGACCCGCTCAACGGCTACGCGCTGGCCTACCTGGCCGGCATAGATTTCGAGTCGGGCGACTTTGCCAAAGCGCGGCAGTCGTTCTCGACGGCGCTCGAACGATACCAAGATGGCCCCCTGGCCGACGAATGCCGACTAGGACTAGCGCGCTGCTGCCAGCAGCTGGGGCAGTGGGACAGCGCTCGACAGGGCTTTCGCGCCCTGGCCGCAACGGGCGGTCCGCTGGCCGATCAGGCACTCTTCGACGAAGGATCGCTCGAGAACACGCTGGGCGACTACACCGCCGCCGCCAGCGTGCTGCAACGGATGCTAACGCAATACCCCCAAAGCCCACTGGTGCCCAAAGCGCAATTAGGCCAGGGCTACGCGCTCTACAAGCTGAAGCGTTACGGCGAGGCCGAAAGCACCTTGGCGCCGCTGCTCGGTCATGCGGCACTCAAGGTCGACGCCCATTACTGGACAGGCCTGTCGCAGCGAGGCCGCGGCGACTGGCCGGCGGCCGCCAAAACCTTCTCGGCAGGCGCCCAGCTCGACGCGAATCATAAACTCCTGGCCGCCGTGGCATGCCAGGCCGGCGACGCGCTGTTGCACGAACATCAGTTGGGCACGGCTCGCGAGGCGTTCGCACGTTCGCTATCGGCGGCGCCGCAAGGGCCCTGGGCCGACGACGCACAATGGGGATTGGTGCGCGTCGCCGCCGAAGAGGGCCAGCACGCGCAGGTGGTTGAGCTCTGCGAGGCCTTTGCACGGCAGTTCCCGGATAGCGCTCTGCGGCCGGACGTTGAACTGGCGGCCGCCGCAGCGCTCGTCGCACAAGGTCGGCACGAAGCGGCCGTCAAGCGACTCGAAGCAATTGCCCAGGGTCAACTGGGCAAGGCCAAGCCAAGCGATGGCCAGCTCGCCGATGCGCGCCGTGTGCTAACGCACTGCTACACTCAGCTGGGACGATTGGACGACGCCCAACAGACGCTCGCCAAGACTGACGCCCCCAGCACGCCAGACGCGGCAAATGCCGCGGCGCGGTACCAGGTTGCCGAGGCCGCCTACGCGGCCGGAAAATGGGAGCAGGCCGGGGCTCTGTTCGCACCGCTGGCCCAGCTTGAAGGTAACGCGGAAATCAAGCGGCGCGCCTTGGCCGGGCTAGCCTGGTCGCACTTCAAACAGAACCAGTGGGCCGAGGCCAGAGAGCCGTTCGAGCGATTGTTAGCCGAGTTTCCCGACAGCCCGGCCGCACCGGAAGCCTCCCTAGCACTGGGACGTGCGCTCGAACACCTCGACAAGCCGGCCGAAGCCCTGGCCAGTTACGAGCGTGCCGCGGGCCCGAAAGCTTCGGCAAACACGCAGGCCGAAGCGCTCTGGAACTCTGGCCGCTTGCACGAACAACTCGGACAAACGCAGGGAGCGATCGCCGCATATCGGCGCTTGCTCAATGAACATTCCGATTTCGCCCAGCTCGACGCGGCAATCTTTCGCCTGGCCGCGCTGCTGCGCTCAGCCGACCAGCCGCAAGAGGCCGACGAGCTATTGGCTCGCTTGCAGCGAGACTTCCCCCAAAGCGTCTACCTGGGCGATGCCCTGCTCCGCCGGGCCGAACAGGCTTTGAATGCCCACCTGCCCGAAGAGGCCGAACAATTGCTCGGTCAGTTCGACTACGAGCACGCCCACGACGCCAACTGGCAACACGCCACGTACCTGGCCGGGCGTGCTGCCTTCGATCGGTCGCAGTGGAACGTTGCCGAAGAAGCCTGGGAACGGCTGTGCACGAAGTTTCCCGTCTGCCCGCAAGCTGCCCAGGCGGCCTACTTGCGGGCCGAGGCGGCCTATCGTCGTGGCGACTTCGCAGCCGCCGCGCAGCGCCTGGCCGAACTTGAGCAGCGCGACGACTTTGCCAATCAGTCTTGGGCGCCGGCCGCCCTGTTGCGACGTGCTCAAGCGTTTGCCCAGCAAAAGCAATGGGACGAGGCACGCGAGACGGCCCAGGGTCTGCTTGCTCGCTTCCCGCAATACGAACAAGCCTACGAAGCCCAATACCTGATCGGCCGGGCCTGCATGGCGCAAGCCGAGTTCGACCGTGCCCGCGAATCCTACCGGCAGGTGCTGACCATGGGCAAAGCCCAGGGAACCCAGACGGCGGCGCTCGCGCAGTGGATGCTGGGCGAAAGTTACTTTCATCAGGAAAACTACGAAGCCGCGCTGGCAGAGTACGCCCAGCTCGACGAGCGTCATCCGCATGCCAAATTGCAGGCCGCCGGGCTATTGCAGTCGGCCAAATGTCAGGAACTGCTCAATCGCTGGCCGCAGGCCGTGGAGTGCTACGAACGATTGCTCAAAGACCACCCCACGAACGAGGCGGCCGCCGAGGCCACGAGCCGATTGAGTGCCGCCAAGGCGGCGCTCGCGGCCAAGGCCGCCCCACGCAAATAACAATTAACGACACCACCGCGGCGTACTTGCGCCGCTCGACCGTAAAACCGCAAGGAAGAAGGCCATGTCGCTTCTCAACAAACTTCGCCTGGTGTTTGGCGGCGCGCTGGCCATCGTGGCACTATCGATGGCCGCCCCGCGTCTGACGGCGCAGGCTCCCGAAAACGCGGCGCCCGCAACCACTGCCGCACCGGCGCCCGCCGAAGAGACGCCCTACAAAAACCTGTTCGACATCCTCAAAGACGGCGGGCCAATGATGTTCCCGCTGTTTGGCTGCTCGTTCTTGACGCTCGTGTTTCTGTTCGAGCGCGCCATCAGTTTGCGGCGCGGCCGCGTCATTCCGCGCCCGTTCGTCAAGCGGTTTCTGCACCAGATCAGCGAGGGAAAGCTCGACCGCGACGGTGCGCTCGAACTGTGTCGGGAAAACGGCAGCCCGATCGCCGACGTGTTCGCCGCGGTGATTCGCAAGTGGGGCCGCCCCTCGGTCGAGCTCGAACAGAGCGTGATCGACGGCGGCGAGCGAGTGGCCGCCGGCTTGCGACGCTACATTCG
>CAZPED010000108.1:0-8785 GCA_964585335.1 uncultured Planctomycetaceae bacterium
CGTGCGGGAACACTGACGGGACGCAATGCAATGCAAGGTCGATCGCGGAAGGCATTTACACTGATTGAGCTGTTGGTCGTTATCGCGATCATCGGCGTACTCGTGGCACTACTCTTGCCGGCCATTCAGGCGGCGCGCGAGTCAGCCAGGCGCTCGAGTTGTTCGAACAACTTACGACAGATCGGCATCGGCTTGCAGAACTACGTTTCGGGCTTCGGCCGCTTTCCGGCGGGCCAGCAGCAGTTCTCCTACTACGGCTATACCTGGGCCTGGTCGGCGATGTGCCTCGACGTCTTCGAGGAGAAGGCCACCAAGGACATGCTGATGTTTCAGTACACTCCGCTGCACGCCAACAACCGCGTGGCCGTGGCCCGCAAGGTGCCGATATACATCTGCCCCAGCACGGCCTTCCGGCACCGCTTCCGCACTCCGGAAGACACCGTGGCCGACGTGAACAACAACGGCATGTGGGATCCGGGCGAGGGGATGGCGCTGCTCGACTACGCCGGCATCTCTGGCCCGCACACTTCGGGCATGAACATCAGGACGCGCAAATACTACAAAGCCAACCAGGGAGTTTTGCTCAGCATCGCGCCGCTGATCATTCCGGATAAACCCCAGATTCTGAGCGCGCCCCGCATTCGGCCGGCCCAGATCGTCGACGGGCTGTCGCAAACGATGGTCGTGGCCGAGTTAACTGGCCGGGCCTGGGACTCCTCGCGCAATCCTCAGGTGCCCGACGGCGCCTGGGCCTACGGCACCAACGTGATCTCGATTCAGTACGAGATCAACAAGCGCAGCACCAATGGCGAGCCAATGGGCTGGTCGCAGGGCACAAGTCTGTACTCCGATCACCAAGGCGGTGTGCACATCTTGTTCTGCGACGCCTCGGTGCACTTCGTTCAAGAAGAGATTGACCTGGGCCTGCTGCAAGCGCTGGCCTCGCGCGATGGCGACGAGATCATTCCCGGCGGCCTGTTCGAATAACCCTTGCTCCGATCAACACGACACCACAACACCCGACTTACCACCACACGGAGACGCCAATGAACGGTCGATCGCTGTCCAAGTCCCTTACTCTACTCGTCGCTCTGGCATGGCTGGCCGGAGGAGAAGCGGCTTGGGCCCAACTGCGCATCGTGAGCTACAACGCCGCGACCGATACGAACCCGGCCGGCGACGTTGCCCGGACCGGCACTTCCACTGTCTTGCAGGCGATCGGCATTGAATCGAAAAACGGCATCCAGCGTCCCATCGACATCCTCTCGCTGCAAGAAACCACCTCGAGCCTGTCGGGCGCCAGCTCGATCGTCTCGGCTCTGAACGCCATCTACGGCGCAGGCACCTATGCCCGTTCGACTGTCTCGGGTCCCAGCACCGACGGCACCACCTTGGCCGTGATTTACAATACCCACTCGGTGCAGCTGATTTCTCAAACGGCCGTGGGATCGGCCAGCACGTCGGGGGCGGCACGCGCCCCGATGCGTTATGAATTCCGCCCCGTAGGCTACGACTCGAACTCTGACTTTTACCTTTACGACAGCCATTACAAGGCCGGCACCGCGTCGAGCGATCAGGCCCGCCGCCAGGTTGAGGCACAAACCATTCGCGCCGATGCCGACGCGCTGGGGCCCAATGCCCGCATCATCTACTCGGGCGACTACAACATTCAAAGTAGCTCGGAGGGCATGTACCAGACGCTGATGTCGGCCGGCAACGGCAAGGCTTACGACCCGATCAATACCCCGGGCACGTGGCACAACAACGCCTCGCTGGCCGCCGCGCACACTCAGGCGCCCCAGGTATCGGCGGTGAGCGGGCTGGTGGGCGGCGGCATGGACGACCGTTTCGACTTTCAGCTGGTCAGCTCCGCGATGCAGAGCGGCCAGGGGGTCAGCTACATCGGCCCCAGCGTGCCAAACACGCTGATCTCGCCCACGCAACAGTCCTACCATGCATTTGGGAACAACGGCACCACGTATAACGCTGACAGCAATTCGCCGAGCAACACGGCTCTGCCGGCCTCGGAATATAACCCCGGGCCCGGCCAACCCTCGCGTACTGACGCGCTCACGGCGTTGACGACGGCTAGCGATCACTTGCCCGTCGTGGCCGATTATCAAATTCCGGCGATGATGAATGCCCAGGTCGGCGCCGCCCCCGCCCAGGTGATCGTGGGCAGCAGCCCGACCGTCGCCCTGTCTGTGACCAATAGTGCGCCGGTGAGCGTGGCGATCGGCGCCGATGAGCTGGTCTACACGGGCGCCGGCTCGGGCGCCGTCAGCGGATCGACGGCCGGCACCGTGTTGGCCCTGGCCGCTGCCGACACGCACAACTTCAACCTCGACACGAGCAGTCTGGGGCCGCACAGCGGCACGGTCAGCGCCAACAGCTCCAGCCAAGGGGTCGCGCACGGCACGTTCTCGCAAGCCGTCAACTACACGGTGCTCGACCATGCCTTGGGCGCCTTTGGGTCCAATGGCGCCGACACCTTGACCATCGACTTCGGCACGCTGTCGATGGGCGGCGGCCAGGTGCAACAAGACTTTCAGATCGCGAACCTGGCGGGGCTGTACCGGGCTGGGCTCGACGTCAACGGCGCCATCGAATCGGGTGACGTCGACAATCGGTTCAGCCTCGACCTGTTGCCGGTGTCGAACCTGGCGGCCGGCGCCGTCAGTGGCGTGTTTCACGCCGCGCTCGCCCTGGATCAGCCCGGCAGTTTTCTGGCCACCTACCTGATCAACGTGTCGGACTACGCGGGCATTTTCGGTGGCACGGCAGACACGCTCACTTTGAACGTGGTGGGCAACGTGGCCGTGCCCGAGCCGGCTACCTGGGTGCTGGCTTCGCTGGGCGCCGTGGCGCTGTTGGCAGCCCGCCGGCGTCGTCGCGGACAAGCGCGGTAAGCGGCCGCGCCGCGGTGGAAGTTAGAGGCTGGTTTCGGGGCCGCCGCCGGCAGTTTGTCGGCGGCGGCTTCGCTTATTTCATGGGGTTCGTTCGATCGAGTGCTTTTGCGAGGTGATGCGATGAGACGAGCGATAGTGCTGTTGGTCATGTTTGCGACTTTAATCAGCTCACGACCAACGCTGGGCTGGAACGATAAGGGGCATATGGTGATTGCCCGGCTGGCCTGGCTGAAATTGGACGACGAGCAGCGTCAGGCCGCCACGTCGATCCTCAAAACGCATCCGCACTACGATGAGTACCTGGCGGCCGAACGGCCCATGGAAGTGAGCGCCGAGGAATGGGCCTTCATGCGGGCCAGCTACTGGCCCGATTGGGTGCGCAGCAACCACAGCGACCAGTACAACCAACCCTCGTGGCACTATATCACCGCCGGCTTCGTGCCGCCGGGGTCGAGCCTGAAGTCCGAGAGTCTGGTGGCCAACAATCCTAACGTGGTCTCGCAGATTCGCCAGTGCGTGGAAAAGCTGCGCGACGGCACGGCCGCCGAACGCCCAATCTACTTGTGCTGGCTGCTGCACCTGACCGGAGACATACACCAGCCGCTGCACTGCTGTTCGCTCTTGAGCGAGGCCTTTCCCGAAGGAGACCGCGGCGGGAACCTCGCGCTGGTGCGAATTGCCGACGGAATACCGGTCCAGCTACATCCGACCTGGGACAATTTGTTGGGAACCAACGGCGATTGGCCCGGCATTCAGCAGGCCGTGGCCGAACTGGATCAACTCGAACGTGCCGACGGTCCACAGCCGGCTTGGGCCCAAGACCACAGCGCGGCTGACGCGTGGGCTAAAGAAGGCTTCGAGCTGGCCAAGCGCTATGCCTACTTGAATGGCGATCTGCGGCCGGCGAACTTGCAGTCGAACCCCGCGGTCGACGCCGTTCCGTCGCTGGCGCCCATGTATCTGAAGGACGCCGAGGGGGTCGCCCGCCAGGCCGCGGTGCGGGCCGGCAATCGGCTGGCCAACGCGCTCAAGGCCGGGCTGACCCAGCCGGCTACGGCCAGCTCGTCACGCTAAAGCAACGCTCATCCGCCGCCGAATAACTTTGCGGGCAAGGTCACATCGCGGCGGGCCGGGGGGCGAGACCGACAAGCAACAAAAAAAGCCGGGCAGACTCAGACTGGTCGAGTCTGCCCGGCTGGTTCGCTAATGCGCCGTAACGTGCAGTGGGCACTAGCCCTGGCGACGACCAAAGCGGCGGCGGGCCACCACGGCCAGGCCGACAAGGCCGAAACCGCCCAACACCATGCTCGACGGCTCGGGTACGGCCAGGTTGGCATTGAGCGTGAAATCGTCGATCGCCAGGCCCGCGTCGTTGCCAAGGTCGTTGGCGTCCTGCCAGCGCAGGTACAGGCTCTGACCAGCCGGCACGTCAACATCGATGACGGCGCTGAACACGGCACGGTTGGGCGACACGTTGCCGTTCAGGGCGCCGTTGGTCGCCACCGGAGCGGGTCCCAACAGGTCCAGCGAGGCCAGGCCCGTGGCGCTGGCGTTGGTCAGATAGTCGCTCGAGCCGGCCGGGCCGACGGAGTAGCCGAACGTCAGCTTGTTTTGGGTCGAAGTCGAGCTGCGCCAAAACTCGCCCATGTATTGGACCGTAACCTGGTTGATGGCCACGGGATTGCCATTGTTGATTTCGACGCCGATGGCGGCGATGTTCGTGCCCGAGGCGATTGTGCCCAGCGACCGCTCGGTCGATCCGCTCGTGCCGTAGCTGTAGATCGCGCCGGCATTGGACGAGCCGTCGTTCACCGAGTAGTTCATGGCACTCCCTGTGCCACCCGAGCGAACGCCGTCCCAGCCCGAGCTGCCCGGCACGGGGGCCTGCGACGTGCCGGTCCAAGCGCCGGTTGCCGACGAGCTGCTGAGGTGCGGTTCGTCGAAGTTTTCAGAGTACGTCGTGCCCGAGAGCAAGACGCCGGCATGAGCCACGGAGCCCGTCAGCAGCAATGCCTGCAGGGCCAGCAAGGCGCGGAAACGATTCATTTGCATTAGCCTGTCCTTTCGATCACGGTTGTCTTAACCATGGAGCGCGTGGCGCGCGAACAACTCGCGCAATCTTTCCACGGCCGCACGAGATTAGCCGGCGGCAATTAGCCGCGGGTGAGCAGGTGGCCAGTTGTCCGTGAGAATCAGATTTGCAGTGCGCGGAAGTGTGAGCGCGACGTTGTCGCGGAAAGAGAATCGCGTGTGCGCTCGTCCGATTCGGCAAGCCGCCGTGCCTGACAATCGACGATCGACCGGCAGCCAGCCCAGGCGATCGACTCGCGACCGAAGGTTAGGGACTGGCCAGCCGGTAGCCGATGCCCGGCTCGGTGAGCAGCCAGCGCGGGCGCGCGGGCTCGGCCTCGATCTTGCGGCGCAACTGCGCCATGTAAACCCGCAGATAGTGGGTTTCGAACACGCTGTCGGGCCCCCATACTTCCTTGAGCAACTGCCGATGGGTGACCACCTTGCCGGCATGCTTGACCAGCGTGGTGAGCAGGCGAAACTCGATGGGCGTCAAGTGCACCTCGCGCTCGCCCACGAACACTTGCCGGCGGGCGAAATCGACGTGCAATTGGTCAAGCCTGAAAACCGGCTCGCCCCCCTCGCTGCCCACCTGGGCCGCATGCCGCAAGGCCACGCGGGCCCTGGCCAGCAGCTCGCTGACACTGAACGGTTTGGTCAGATAGTCATCGGCGCCCGCGTCGAGCGCGGCGACTTTTTCGGCTTCGCGGCCGCGCGCCGAGAGCACGATGACCGGTAACTGCGACCAGCTGCGCAGCTGGCGAATCACTTCCATGCCGTCGATGTCGGGCAGCCCGAGGTCAAGAATCATCAGGTCGGGCTGCGCACTGGCGGCTTGCATCAGGCCCCCGTGACCCGTGTCGGCCTCGACGAGCGCATAGCCTTGCTGCGACAACGAAGCTCGCAGAAAGCGGCGAATCGCCTCTTCGTCTTCGACAATCAAGATCTTCGGTTCGGGCACGATGGCACCATTCTGCTCGGCGCGCTAGGCACTGCCCTGGGCGCCGACAGTCGATTCCACGACCGGCACTTGCGGTTGCGAGCGAGCCAGCGGCAAGGTGAAGCGAAAGGCGGCGCCGCCGCCGACCCGATTCTCGGCCACGATAGTACCGCCGTGAAGTTCGACGATTCCCTTGCAGATCGCCAGTCCCAGGCCGGCGCCCGCGCCGCGGGCAGCCTTATCGCCACGATAGAACTTTTCGAACACCCGTTGCAAGTCGCCCGGAGGCAAACCCGGCCCTCGGTCGGCCACTTCGAGCACCAGTCGGTCGCCGTCTGTCGCCGCCCGCACTTCAATCGTCGAGCCGGCAGGCGCGTACTTCGAGGCATTATCGAGCAAGTTGACCAGCACCTGCTCGATCAGCAGCTCATCCATCGGCACAAAGGGCAAGTCGGGCTGCACCTCGGTGGTGACGTGGTGGCGCGCCAGTGCCGTGGCAGCCCGCGCCAAGGCCACGCCAACGATCTCTTCGACCGACTGCCACTCCTTGTGGATTTCGATCGCACCGGCTTCGAGGCGGGTCATGTCGAGCAGGTTAGCCACTAGCCGGTTCAAGCGTTCCGACTCTTCGAGGATCGACTTGAGCAGTTCGCTGCGCACTTCGGGCGACACTTCGCCTTCGAGGAGCGTGCTGGCGCCGCCGGTGATGACCGAAAGCGGCGTGCGCAAGTCGTGCGAGACGGCGCTAAGCAGCGAGCTGCGTAGCCGTTCGGTTTCGATTTGTACGCGAATGCGGGCGGCCTCGGCAGCTAACTCAACGCGTTCGACGGCCAAGGCGACCAGCCCCGCGAAGGCTTCGAGCAGGTGCATGCGTTCGGGTTCGATCGTCGACCAGGTTTCGCCCGGCAGGACACCCAGCACGCCAATGGCGCCGTGCGAGGCCTTGAGCGGCAGGTAAACTCCCTGCGAGCCGGGCAAAGTTGCCGTGCCGCGGCCAGCCGTTTCTTGATGATCGAGCACCCAACGGGCGACCGCGCGGTCGTGCGGGGTCGGCTCGAATCCGCCTAGCTCGAGGCCAACGAGCGTCATTTGTCCCTCGCCGGCGGGCATTAACAGTACGGCCTTGGCGTCTACCGCGTCGGCAATGTGGCGGATGGCCGCGTGCGCGATTTGTTCCAACGTGCGGGCCGCCGCGAGCTGATGACTGATCGCATAGAGCGATGCCGTGCGTCGTTCGCGGCTACGCGCACTCTCGGCCTGAAACTTGACGCGAGTGGTCAACGTGCTGATCGTCAGCGCGGTGGCCAACATGACACCGAATGTGAAGACATACTGGGTGTCGTCGACGGCGAATGTGTATCGCGGCGGCACGTACATGAAGTCGAACGCCGCCACGCTCAGCACGCTGGCCACGACCGACGGCCCGCGGCCAAAACGCGTGGCGATCGTGAGCACGCCCAGCAGATACACCATAATCAGGTTCGTGGCGTCGAGCTTGAGCGAGAGCGGCCAGCAAACAAGCGTCGAGAGCACGACGACCAGCACCGAGGCCAGATAACCGCGGCGGCGATCCTCGGCCGGAGCCCGACTGACCGCCGGTTCGACTTTGGCCCGTGACTGGTCCCCCGTGATCACGTAAACGTCGATGTCGCCGCACTTGCGGGTCAACTCGTAGACGAGCGACCCCCGAAACCACTCGCGCCAGCGCGGCTGGTGGGGCCTGCCGACGATGATCTTCGTGACGGTGCGGCTGCGCGCGTAGTGGATCAGCTCGTCGGGCAGGCTGGGGCCGGTACTTGTCGCCGTCTCGGCACCCAGTTGCTCGGCCAGGTGCAAGGTTTGCGCCAGTCGCTCGCGATCGGCCGGCGACATGCGGGCGTCGCCGGGCGTTTCCACGTGAACGGCCACCCAGGGGGCCTTCAGGCTGCTGGCCATGCGCCGGGTGGCCCGCACCAACCGCGCCGAAAACGGGCTGGGCCCCACGCAGACCAACAGCCGCTCGTAGACGGGCCACACGCCCGAGACACCGTGCTCCTCGCGGTAGCTTTCCATCTGGGCGCCGACGCGCTCGGTGGCCTTGCGCAAGGCCAACTCGCGCAGCGCCATCAAATTGCCCTTGCCAAAGAAGTTCTGGATGGCCCGCTCGGCCTGGTGAGGCAGATAAATCTTGCCCTCGCGGAGCCGCTCGAGCAGATCGTCGGGGGGCAAATCGACCAGTTCAACTTCGTCGGCGTTTTCCAGCACGGCGTCGGGCACGGTTTCGGCGACTTGCACACCCGTGATTTGCGCCACGACGTCGTTCAGGCTTTCCAGGTGCTGCACGTTCAGCGTCGTGTAGACGCTAATGCCCGCTTCGAGCAATCGGATGACGTCCTGCCAACGCTTGGCGTGCGTCATGCCCGGCGCATTCGTGTGCGCCAGTTCGTCGACCAGGATCAGCTGCGGCCGGCGCTCGAGGGCCGCATCGAGATCGAACTCGAGCAGCTTCGTGCCCCGGTAGGGCACCTCTCTGCGAGCCAGCACGTCAAGCCCCAGCACCAGGGCCTGCGTCTCGGGGCGGGCGTGCGGCTCGATGTAGCCGATCACGACGTCCAATCCGTCGCGGGCCTGCTCGCGGCCGGCTTCGAGCATCGTGTAGGTTTTGCCGACACCGGGAGCGGCGCCGAAGAAGATCTTGAGCTTGCCGCGCGCTTGGCGAGCCTCTTGCGCTTGAACGCGCGCCAGCAGGGCATCAGGATCTGGTCGCTCCGCGTGCATCATGTCCAGCGGCGATTCCAAACGATCGAGGCGTAGCCGGCCGGGCTCATCGGGCCAGCTTGACTATGGCGAAATTCAATTCTACGACATTCAACCGCGAATCGCCCAA
>CAZPED010000109.1:0-8706 GCA_964585335.1 uncultured Planctomycetaceae bacterium
GATCATGAAGTCGAAATCGCCTTGACGAAAGCGACCATGTTCGAGGTAAGCATGCACGGCGCCGAGAATGGTGTCGTCGTGTACCAGCGGCACGCAAATCGCATCGGCGTAGTGTTCGAGCGTGTGCTTAGGTTCGTCGGCCCGGGCGTTGGCCACCCAAATCGCGTGTTTCTGCTGGCAAACCAGGTCGGTCAACGACTTGCTCAACACGACGTGCGGCATGGACTCGGGTGGAATGACCAGCCGCGGCACCAGGTCGCCGTCGTCGCTCAGCCAGAGAAAGCCCGCCACGGTCGACTTGGTCCATTCGAGCAGCAGCTCGAGCGAGTGACGCACCACGTCGTCAGGCGAGTCGCAGCCCAGCAGTTTGATACTGAACTGATAGAGCAGCAACAGCTCTTGCGCGCGGCGCGCGTCGGCCAGGGCCGCCAGCGCCTGCGGCTCGAACGCGGGGCTGGAAACCGGCTGATTGCGAATGACCGTTTCGGTCAGCTGGCCGTCGGCATGCGCGTCGACCGTCGGCGGCTGCTCGGTCATGTGGAATTCGAACTCGGTCGCGCCGACGCGGACGTGGTGCCCGTCGGCCAGCACGGCGTCGTCGATCTTCTGATCGTTCACGAACGTGCCGTTGCGGCTGCCGGCATCGCGAATGCGCCAGGTGCCCGCTTCCTGAAAAATGATCGCGTGAACGCGCGAGCAGAGCGGGTCGGGCAGAGAAATGGCGCAATCCTGATCGCGGCCAAGGCTGTTTTCGTCGGTCGGATCGAGCAGGAAGCTGACCCCCGCCCGCGTGCCGACCGTCATGGTCAAATAAATGTACACCAGTGCCGACCGCTTGCTGAAGCCGCCTCGCGCGCCTGGCCCAATGCCAGCAGGTAAGTTCACTATACCATGCCGCTACGGGTGGGGGCACCACTGGCTGCCCCCCGGCCGTGGTCGGCGGCTCGGGGGGCTCTTTGGATGTTCCGCGAACCACGATAAACTTACGTGCATGACGGCTGATAGTGACCGATCGCTGGGGCTGCTGGTCGTGGGACATGGCTCGCGCGAGCCGGTGGGCATCGCCGAGTTCCTGGCCACCACGCTGCAAGTGGCCGAACTAGCGCCCGAGTGGGCTGTCGAACCGTGCTTTCTGGAATTTGCCGAGCCGACGATTGCCGGTGGGCTGGCAAAGCTGGCGCGGCGCGGGGCTCGGCGCATTGTCGTGGCGCCGGCCATGCTGTTTTCCGCAGGACACGTCCAGCGCGATATTCCGCAGGCCGTTGCCGACGCCGTTCGCTCGTATCCGCACGTGACCACCGTGCAGGCCGAGCACTTTGGCTGCCAGGAACAGCTCCTCGAACTTTCGGCCCTGCGCTACGCGGCGGCGATCGAGAACGCCGATTTCGTGCCACCCGAGGAAACCGTGCTCGTAATGGTAGGCCGCGGCAGTCACGACGCGCAGGCCACGCAAGAGATGCACGACTTCGTAGCCCAGCGTCGCCTGCGAACGCCGGTGGGAGAGTGCCGCACCTGTTTCGTGGCGATGGCCGAACCGCGGCTCGAAGCAACTTTAGCCGAGCTGGCCGCGTCGTCCTATCGTCGCGTGGTGGTGCAACCCCACTTGTTGTTCGGCGGCGTGCTGCTCGATCGCATCACGGCCGCCGTGGCGCAGTTCGGCCTGGATCGTCCTGATAAACAGTGGCTTGTGGCCAACCATTTGGGGCCTGCCGAACTGGTAGCGCGGACCATACTGGCCAAGGCATTGCCGCATGCCGGCGCCGTATCGGGCTGCTGAGCCGGCGGTGGCGGACCACCCGCGCGATGCAGTTGGGCGCGCTTTGCGGCACGCCGGTCGGCTGACAATGTCGGCTTGCTTACCGTCTCGCAAGGAAATCGAGGCAAAGATCGGCCTGGTAGATTGCCGATCGTAGGTAATTGCCGCGAAACCGTCCGCCGCTGATCGCAAAGGCGCCGGCTAGCGCGCGACCCATCAGCCGTTCAGGCACGTACCCAAGCATGACGTTTCGCTTGCTCACCTTCCCCCGGGGCGCCCAGCGTTTGGCTCAGTGGCGCAAGCCGCTGACGACTGTAGCGATCAGGCTGACCTTGCATTCCGGGGCGGCAACGTATACGATCATTTAACTCGTTGACTTTGCGGCACTTAGGTTTTCCAGCCATCCCTTCCGAGGACAGCAATGAGCCGACTTTTCGCGCCCTCGAGCCGTGGTCGCCTTCCGCGACTTTTCGCTTTCGCGTTGCTTTTGGGCGGAAGCCTCGGCGCGGTTCTGTTCAGCGTCCAGCCTTCGGCCGGCGAGCCGGCTGGCCCGGAAACGGTCGATCGGCAGATTACCAAGAGCATTACGCGGCTGATGGCCACCGACCACCTGACGCGGCATCCGCTGGATAACGAGATCAGCAATCGCTGGATGAAGAATTACCTCAAGATGCTCGATCCGCGCAAGGTGTTCTTCAGCCAGGCGGACGTCGACAACTTCAACGAGTATCGCGACCAGTTGGACGACATGGCGCTGCGCGGCGACACGACGTTTGCCTACCAGGTGTTCCACAAATTTCTGCAGCGGATCGACGAGCGGGTGAAGCTGGTCGAACAGTTGGTCGCCGAGAATCATGATTTTTCGGTCGACGAGGAGATGATCACCGATCCCGACATGATTTCTTACGCCAAGGACGACGCCGAAATGCGCGACCGTTGGCGCAAACGCATCAAGTACGAACTGCTCGACCTGTCCACGGACAAGACCAAGCTCGAAGGCAAAGCAGCCCAGGAAAAGATTTCCAAGCGCTATCGCCAGCTGGCCAAGCGGATGCGGCAGACCGACCATGACGAGTTGCTGGAAATGTACCTGACGGCCATGACCACGGCCTTCGACCCGCACACGACCTACATGTCGGCCGACACGCTGAATAACTTCGAGATCCAGATGAAGCTGAATCTCGAAGGCATCGGCGCCGCGCTCGAAGCGCCCGATGGCGAAACGATCGTGAAGAAAATCATTCCCGGCGGCGCCGCCGCGAAAGATGGCCGGCTCAAGACCGACGACCGCATCGTGGGCGTGGGCCAGAATGCCGAAGGGCCGATCGTCGAAGTAGCCGACATGAAGCTCAACGACGTGGTCAAGCTGATCCGCGGCCACCAGGGCACGACGGTCCGGCTCAAGGTCCTTCCCAAGGGCGAGACCGAGCCGAAGATCTACAACATCGTTCGCCAGCAGATCGAGCTGACCGACAGCGAAGCCCGCAGCGTGATTCTTGAAGCGGGCAAGAAGCCGGACGGCACGCCCTATAAGGTGGGCGTAATCAACCTGCCGAGCTTCTATATGGACATGAGCGGCGCCAAAAGCGGCCGCGATGACTTCCGCAGCACGACCCGCGACGTCGCCCGATTGCTGAAGGATTTCAACGCCAAGAAGGTCGATGCCGTGGTGATCGACCTGAGCAAGAACGGCGGCGGCTCGCTGACCGAGTCGATCAATCTGACCGGCCTGTTCATCGACAATGGACCGGTCGTTCAGGTGAAGGACTTTGACGGCACCAAGCAGCAGTACGAGGACAACGATCGCGGCGTCGCCTGGAGCGGCCCCCTGGTGGTGCTGACTAGTAAGTTCAGCGCTAGCGCTAGCGAGATCTTTGCCGGCGCCATTCAAGACTACCGCCGTGGGCTGATCGTGGGCGACGTTTCGACCCACGGCAAGGGCACGGTGCAAAGCCTGCTCGACCTGGGCCAGAGGATCTTCCGCGGACTGCCGAACGCTCCGCAGCTAGGCGCGCTCAAGATCACGATGCAGCAGTTCTACCGCCCCGATGGCGACAGCACCCAAAGCCGTGGCGTGCTGGCCGACGTGCCGCTGCCGTCGGTGACCAGCCAGCTCGATATCGGCGAGTCGAGCCTCGACTATGCATTGAAGTTCGACCATGTCGACGCCGTGAAGTACGACCGTTACAACCTGGTCGACAAGCGAGTCATCGACGTGCTGAAGAACAAATCGGCCGATCGTCGCAAGGATTCCAAGGACTTCCAGAAGGTCATGCGCGACATTGCCAAGTTCAACGAACAGAAGGACAAGAAGCGCATCTCGCTCAACAAGGACAAGTTCACGGCCGAGAAGGCCGAACTGACCGCCGAGAAAATCGAGGAAAAGGAACTCGAGGATCTCAACGAAGCCGACAAACCGGTCGTCAAGCGCGACTACTACTTCGAGGAAGTGCTGAACGTCACGACCGACTATGCCGCCATGCTGAGCGGCGCGCTGCAGGCGCCGGCCGTCGGCAAACGCTAGTCAGTCGTCCCAGTGTTCCACAGCGGCCACGCTCATCGCGACTCGGCGTCTGGGCCGGCTTAGGCGAGCGGCACCCGCAGCCCGTCATAGGCCAGTTGCATGCCGGCCGGCAGGCGGGCGTTGGTTTCGGCGTGTTCCAACTCGTGGGACATGTGCGTAAACAGCGTCCGTTTGGCGCCAACCCGCTCGGCGATGGCCACGGCCTGGTCGAGGCTGAAGTGTGTCGAGTGCGGCTTTAGCCGCAGGGCGTCGAGCACCAGCAGCTCCAATCCTTCGAGCAGCGGCCAGCTCTCGGGCGGAATCTCGTTCGTGTCGGTGCAGTAGGCGATGTTGCCGAAGCGGAAACCGAGCACGCGGAACCGCCCATGCACGAGTCGAATGGGCGTGACCGGCGCGCCGAGCACCTCGAATGGTTCGGTGGTGATGCGGCGAAAGTCGATCTGCGGTACCCCGCCCCCGTAGCTGGCGGCCTCGGGCACGAACGCGTAATCGAACGACTTGCGAATGCGGGCTTCGACCTGCTCCTCGCAGTAGACCGGCAGCGGATGTCCCAGGTAGTAGGGAAACAGCCGCAGGTCGTCCAGCCCGAACACGTGGTCGGCGTGGTCGTGCGTGAACAGCGTGGCGTGGACGATTCCCAGCCCTTCGCGCAAGAGTTGGGTGCGCAAATCGGGGGGCGTGTCGACCAGCAGATTGCCCTCGGGCAGCCCCAGCACCAGCGCGCACCGAAGTCGTTTGTTGCGCGGATCGGTGCTCGTGCAGGTCGGGCAATCGCAGCCAATGACGGGTACGCCAATCGACGTGCCGGTGCCCAAAAAGACCAGCTGTCCGGCGACATCGGCGCTGACGATCGATTTTCTCAAAGATGGACCCTGGCCGTGTGAATTACCCCAGCGCGGCACAGCTTGCGCGGCGCGCAAGGCACGCCGTGGCGGCAACTTGTTTGCTGCACTGGAACTGGGAAGAATTAGCTGAGGGAGCGCCGCCGCGGCGCGGCAGGCGAACAACCGTTATTGACCCTACGTATAAATCGTTATAAATTACGGCGCTTATGGATCTTGCGCCTTCTTGACGCTTGCTCGCAAGCTCGAGGCAATTCGAGCGAGCAGTCGCCTCCCAGTCAAGCGCCGCGCCACGCGACCTCGTCGCCTGAGCCTGGAATTCGGAACTGACCAATGGAAACTTTGGAACGTATTTGGGAACTCATCGCCGGGTTCTTCACGGCATTGGGCACCGCTTTCGAGCGGACGCTCACCTCGCTATTCGGTTCGTCCAATGCCCGATACATCAAGAAGTTACAGCCCAAAGTCGACGCAATCAACGCCCTGGAGCCCAAATTCAAGGCGCTCAGCGATGCCGAGCTGCGCGACCAGACCCGGGTGTTTCGCGAGCGGCTAGCGGCCGGCGAAACGCTCGACGATTTGCTGGTCGAGGCTTTTGCGGCCTGCCGCGAGAGCGGTCGCCGGCATTTGGGCATGCGCCACTACGACGTCCAGATGATGGGCGGCATGATCCTGCACGGCGGCAACATCGCCGAAATGGTCACCGGCGAAGGCAAAACCCTCGTGGCTACCCTGCCTGCCTATTTGAACGCGCTGAGCGGCCGGGGCGTGCACGTGATCACCGTGAACGACTATCTGGCCCGCCGCGATATGGAGTGGATGGGACCGCTCTACATGGGCCTGGGCATGACGGTCGGCAACATCCAAAGCGGCATGGACTCGGGCGAGCGGCAAAAGTCGTACGCCTGCGACATCACCTACGGCACGAACAACGAGTTCGGCTTCGACTACCTGCGCGACAACATGCGCTATGCGGCTCGCGACGACGACCGCTACCCCAAGCACATGCAGCAGGCGCAGGGGCGACTGAACTTCGCCATTATCGACGAAGTCGACAACATTCTGATCGACGAGGCGCGGACGCCGCTGATCATTGCCGGCCCCGCGCACGACGACGTTAGCCGTTACAGCCAGGCCGACCGCATCGCCCGGCAGTTGCAGAAGGACGTGCACTTCGAGGTCAAGGAAAAGGAACACACCGTCCACCTGACCGACGAAGGCGTGCGGGCCGCCGAAAAGCTGGCCGGCGTCGAGAGCTTTTACACCTCGGGCCACATGGAGTGGCCGCACCTGATCGACAACTCGCTCAAGGCCCATCACCTCTACAAGCGCGACGTGAACTACGTGGTGATGGATGGCGAGATCGTGATCGTCGACGAATTCACCGGCCGTTTGATGCATGGCCGTAATTGGAGCGACGGCTTGCACCAGGCCGTCGAGGCCAAGGAAGGCGTGCGCGTCAAGGAAGAGAACCAGACGCTGGCCACGATCACCTTGCAAAACTTCTTCAAGCTGTACGAGAAGATCTGCGGCATGACCGGCACGGCCATGACCGAGGCCTCGGAATTCTGGAAAATCTACAAGCTCGACGTGATCACGGTGCCCACGAACCGGGGCCTGCAACGAATCAACCATCCAGACGTGATCTATCGCACCGAGCGCGAGAAGTTCAGCGCGATCGCCGACGAAATCGAGCTGCTCAACCGCTGGGACGTGGTCGAGACCAAGGACCACCAGGAGCTGGTCGGTACGATTCAAAACGAGAGTGACGCCTCGGTCGAGCTGCAACTGCGTGAAAACAAGCAGCACAAGAGCGTGCCGCGCGACCAGGTCGTCGCGGTGCAGCGCCGCGGGCGACCCGTGCTGGTGGGTACCGTGTCGATCGAAAAGAGCGAGCGGCTGTCGGCCATGCTGGGCCGCAAGGGCATCAAGCACGAAGTGCTCAACGCCAAACACCACAAGCGCGAAGCCGAAATCGTCTCGCAGGCCGGCCGCAAGGGCGCCGTGACCATCGCCACGAACATGGCCGGCCGTGGTACCGACATCATCCTCGGCGGCAACGCCGAAACCATGGCCTGGGCGCTGCTGCAAGACAAGTACGCCACGCGCCTCGACGTGCCCCAGGAGGAATGGACCAGCCTGATCCGCGAGATCGAAGAGCGCGAGAAAATGAAGCCCGAGGGCCAGGAAGTGCGTGGCCTGGGCGGCCTGCACATCATCGGCACCGAGCGGCACGAGGCGCGCCGCATCGACCTGCAGCTCCGCGGCCGTTGCGGCCGCCAGGGCGATCCGGGCAGCAGCCGGTTCTACCTCTCGCTCGAAGACGACCTGATGCGAATCTTCGCCGGCGAATGGGTGAAGAACGTCTGGACCCGTCTGGGCATCCAGGAGGGCGAGGCCATCACCAGCCGCATGGTCAGCCGCCGAGTCGAGGGCGCTCAGAAGAAGGTCGAGCAGCGCAACTTCGACATCCGCAAGAACCTGCTCGAATACGATGAGGTGATGGACGAGCAGCGCAAGCGGGTCTACGGCTATCGCCAGCGTGTTCTCGACGGCGCGAACTGCAAGGCGTTGATTCTCGACATGATCAACGAGCAGATCGACGTTTATGTCGACGAGTTCCTGGCCAAGGACTACGGCACCGACACCTTTGCCGGCTGGGCCGGCAGCCAGTTGTCGGTCGAGCTGAATCCGCGCGACTTCCGCGGCCTGGATTTCGAAGCCGCCGTGCGCAACGCCAAGGACGAGGCGGCCCGCATGGCCGAGGGCCAGGTGCTCGAAGCCATCGAGGAGAATTTGCCCGAGGGCGAGGATGAACAGGATTGGAACTGGGAAGCCCTGGCCAAAACGATCAACAACCGCTGGAAGCTGAACCTGCGCGAACGCGATCTGAAACAGCTCGACCGCGACGCGATTGCCGAGCAAATCATCGGCCGCGCCCGCGAGTCGATCGAACAGATCGATCTCAGCGAGGGCAAACGCTTCCTCGACGAGGACTTCGGCGTCCGCACGGCCTGCAACTGGGTGCAGTACAAGTTCAACTTCACGCTCGATCCCCAGGAAGTCTCGGGGCTTGATGCTCCGGCCTTCAAAAAGCTGGTGCGCGAAAGGGCGGCCGCCGTCTACGACGAGCGCGAAACCGAGTATCCCGTGCTGGCCGGCATCTATCACTTCACCACGCAGGATTCGAGTGGCCATAAGCGCGTCGATCGCGATGGATTGGCCGCCTGGGCGCGCGAACGCTTCGACGTCGACCTGTCGGCCGACGATATCCGAAATCGCCAGCGCGACGAAATCCGCACCGTCCTGGTCGAGCACAGCCGGGCCATTCAGAAGCGGGCCGAAGACGCCCTGGCCGAAGTGCACCGCCAGGTGGACAAGATTTACAACGTAGCGGCCCCCAGCCAGACGGCCGGCGTGGCCAGCGGCGGCAACGGCGCCCTCACCTCGCTGACCGACTGGCTGCGCAATAGCCTGAAATGCGAACTGCCGATGGACAAGCTGGCGCCGCTCGACCGCGAGCAACTGGAGCGCCGGCTGGAAATGGCCGTCGAAGACCGCTATCGCCCCGAGATGCGCCGCAT